>CAIJKT010000622.1 GCA_903821255.1 uncultured Lentisphaeria bacterium
CTTTCTTTTGGAATACCTACTTACCAGGGAGCCTATCTGCTGACCAACGGCATTCTGCCGTCGAACAACTGGAACGCAAATGTCGGACAGGCTTATATCGCGCATCAGAAGACCGGCAATTTCGGTTTTCCCGACGGGCATGTCGCAAACATGACAATGGCTCAGGTAATCGCATTGCCTAAATTTATCAGCGGTTCGTCATGGCTGGCGGTTCCATACGAGCTTAAAAACCGTTAATTAAAATATAATCCGTTAATCAGGGAACACCATGAAATTGAAGCTTGTGATTGGATTGCTGTCTATGGCGGCTGGATGTGTTCTGTCGGCGCAGGCGCTGATAGACTGCAACTTTGATCAACTGCCGGAGGGATGGAAAAGCAGTGGCGGTCAAACGCAGGAGGAAGGCGGCAATAAATATCTGCATTTACAGACCGGTACCGGTCAGCTCAACGCCTCATTTGGCGGCACTGACCTGAAACTGGACAACCTTCAGAGTCTGCAAGTGGAATTGCGCTATCGCACTGACATCGCCGGTTCCAGCTTGCATGGCGGGGCCTGGGTGATGCTGATGTTCCTTGACGCTTCGGGGAAAGAGATGAAAATTGACGGTATTCCGTTGAAGAAAAGTTTGAAATGGAAAACTGTCAAACAACATATCGGTGTTCCGTCCGGCGCGGCCTCGCTCAGAACACAAATCCGTATTCAGGGGTGTTCAAAAAGCTTTCTGGATATTGACGATTGGAAAATAGTCGCTTCGGCTGAAGCATATGTTCCGCCGCCGCCAGCGCCTCGGGTAATCTCATCGGTGATTGAAAGCGGTTTTGAAACTTCCCTGCCGAAAGAGTGGAGCTTCGCGAACGGCGAGATTCGCAGTGAACCGCTTGGCAACAGATATCTGCATCTTGAAACAGAGGATCAGGAGCGCAATGCCAGACTGGCAGTTCATGATCTGAATATCGGTTCCGCCAAAAGCCTTGATGTCGCGGCTAAATACCGTACCAGTCTGAATGGGAGCCTGCACGGGGGGGCCTGGATTCTGCTGATGTTCTTCGACGCTTCAGGAAAAGAACTGAAAACCGACGGAGTGTTATTTAAAAAATCCGATATCTGGAGTGAAGTCAAGCAGTCAGTCGCAGTGCCGGCCGGGGCGGTCAAGCTGGTAACGCAGATTAGAATTCAGGACCGGAAGGAAAGTTTTCTGGATATCGACGACTTGAAAATGGTGCTGTCATCCGCCGCCGCTGTTGCAGAGAATAAAACTGCTGCTGCCGCCGCAGTAGTCAATGAATTTGACGGCAAGACTGCGATTGCGGAATTTATTCTGGTGAAAAATGCTGACGGCAGCGCGGTGTTGCGTTCCAAAGATGAAACGCTGACGAATTTGAAGCCCGGCAAACCGGTGTATTCATTTATGCTGCCGGACAAATATTGCGATAATCCTGATTATACTTATGCGATTGACGTTGAATTCAAAACTAACTGGAGCGTCAAGCCGCCGCCGCCCGATGGCTATTCCGCAATTTTTGCTTTCGGGCTCAATTTTCTCGGACAGATGCCGGATTCAGCGGAAATTGATCTTGTCGATATGAAAGACGACACCGTGCTGATCAGCCGGATGATGTCGGAGAATATAGGGAAGAAAGGCGATCACTGGGTACGCAAAGTTAATATCTCCGCAGGTCAGATTTATAAGCTGAGCGCTTCATTTTCCAGGTTTAAAATGACTTGTGATTTTCAGGGCAATGCAGGCAGCTCCGTTATACCGCTGCCATTTTCATGGGTTAAGAACCGCCCGTTTTATATCGGCGGCTCCAATGAGCGTCTTTCTCCGCTGGGTGGTGAAATCACCGCCTTCAAGCTGAGCATTCTCAAGCCGCAGTATTACGCTGAATTTTCCGGCGGCAGCGCATCCGGACTATTTTCCGGCAGAGGTACACACCAATGGAGCATTGATTTTCCCGACAACAATGCCAAAGCCTGCAAAGCCGAATTTGTAATTAAAGGCGGCGAGGATTATTTGCGGACATTCCCGGCTCCGGAGATCACCCGGATTGAGGACGGTAAAATCGAATTTCAGATACCCGATCTGCCATACGGCGGATATGAATTGTCGTGCAAATTGAATTTCCCGAGATGTCCGCTTAAGCTGGTGCGGCAGTTTGCTGTGGCCGTGCCGCTGCCGCCATTGGGCAAGGCCGGGGATTCGCCGTTCGGCATCACCCAGGAATTCAATCTCACACCCGGCTTGTTCAATCCGCTGGAAGCGGAAACCTTGTTCAAACTCAGCGCAATGGCCGGCAACCGCTGGTACCGGCTGTGGACCACCTGGGATCAAGTTGAAAAAGAACCCGGCAAGCGGGACTGGTCGGTAATGGATAAAATAGTTGAACTGGCGGAGAAATATCATCTCGAACTGTATCCGGTTATCTGCGGGGGTAGTCTGTCATGGCAGAACAACCTAAAACCCGGAACTAAGCGGGAAACCCATACCGCCGCATATTATATGCCGCGGGATATTAAGCAGTGGCAGGAGTATCTGAAAGATTTCGCCAGTCGTTACAAAGGCAGAATCAACTATTTCCAGATGGGCAATGAGTCCGACTGCCGGCCGTCTTTTTATCCGTTCAGCCCGCAATACTATCTGGAATATCTCAAAGCCGGATACGAGGCGGTGAAAAGCGCCAGTCCGGAAGCCAAAGTCGGACTGGCCGGGTTCTGCTGGGCGCCTTTCTATCCGGACAAACCGTTTGCCGCCGGGGATGCCAGTTTCAGCATGGCGGCGTTTCTGGACCTTAATCCGCAGCCGTATTTCGATATTGTTGACATCCACCTTTACAGTTTAAGTTCGCAGAACAAGACCTGGGATGTCTGTGTGGCGCCGGTGAAAGCGCTGCGCAATACTCTCAGGCGCTATGGCGTGGATAAAAAACCGTTATGGAACAGTGAAACCGGCTTTCCTTCAGGAGTGAAAGGAACCATTTGCGGATACGACACCAGCCCGGTGATTTCCGATTATGAACAGGCGAGACGGATTATTGAGTGGTATGTGCAGTCGCTGGCGCTGGGGATTGAGCGTAATTTTAATTATCATGTCACACATTTCTCCGGTTTGTTCACCGACAACCTGGATCCTAAGATTTCTCTACCGGCCCATAGAAATCTGGTCAATCAGCTGCTCAACATGAAATTTGTTGAAGAACTGCCGCTGGCCGCCGGTCTGCGCGGCTACCGTTTCACAGGAGATCACCAGATGATTGCCGCCTGGAGCCCCGCCGGTATGTTTCCGGTCGCGGTGTTGACCGGCGGCTCTCCGGTGGACGTTGTTGATATGATGGGTAACTCAAAGAAGCTGGAAACTGCCGGTAATATGACCCTTTACGAATTAGGGCCGGACCCGGTGTTTTTCGTATCTGCCGCCCCGGTCAGGGTAGTAAATTTCATTACCGCGTCCGCAGTCCTGTCCGGCCAGGCCGGCGAAGTGCAGTTACGGGTCGAACTGGTCAACCCGACTTCGTCTGTCATGAACATAAAACTGGGCGCTGCTTTTACGGATAAAGCGGCCACGGTCAGGGATATTCAACTGCCCGCGAATAAGCAGGAACAGGTATTGCTCAGCATTCCGGAAGGTCAGGGGCAGCCGGTACTGGAAGCCAAAGTTACCGGAGATATCACGACCGCCTTCTCTATGACCATTCCTTACAGGAAGCGTCAGATGATTGTCCTGAAAGGCGGTCAGCCGGTTAAATTGAAAATGAATACGGAGGAACAGGTAAAAATCGGCGGGCGGGTGATCGGCTCCCAGAATGAAGTCATAGCAGGCCGCTGGAAGGGTCCAGCAGACCTCAGCGCTGATATTCAATTGCAAAGGCAGGATGCCAAACTTAACTTTACGGTCAATGTTACCGATGATCAAGTTGTTGTAAACCCGCAAAAACCGGCCTACGAATCTGACTGTATTGAACTGTTCATCGCCGTGCCGGATGAACAGGGCGGAGTGAAAGAACGGTTCCAGATTCTGATGAGGGCGGACGGGCAGATTACGGCAATCCGCAATAAGTCGCCGGAGGGTTTTGCCGCCAAAGCGGTCAAGACTGCGGAAGGATACCGGATCAACGGTTCCTTTGAGATTCCGGCAGACGCTTTGAAAAACGGGTATATCCTGCTGGATTTCAGTGTGGATGATTCCGATGA
>CAIJKT010000623.1 GCA_903821255.1 uncultured Lentisphaeria bacterium
GGCAATTCCTTGTTTTCTGTGTTCTGACTGGATGGTTTATGATAAGAACCTGGAAATTTGAGAGGAACTTGAGAAATTGCGGATTTATTGCTGCTATCCTGTTTTTCTATCTTTTCTGGTTTTTTACTTCGCAACAGAGCCGTTTTGTCCTGCCGCTTTATTTTTTAGTGATGATGGCGGGAACTTATGAGTTTTGCCGGCTGGTTCACAAATGGGTTTTGATCTTTTTTGTTCTGCTTTTCACATTTTGTGCATCTGTTAATCTGGATTGGGACTCTATCCGGCATTATTACGTGACATGGAGGTGGGTTTTCGGTGATCCCAGAGGAGTTCAGAAATATCTTGAAATTGGCACCCGCGATAAAGGTTTTGTAAGGGCGATGGCGGCAATCGCGGAAAAGACACCGCAGCAATCGAAGATTATGCTGATATTTGAACGCCGCGGACTTTACATGGCGCGTCAGTATGTGATTGCGACTCCTTTCTATCAGGAACAATATTTTACTCCGCTTCCCAACAGCAGCAATGAGGTGATGGATGTTCTGCAGAAGGAGAAAATAGACTATATCCTGGTTGGCGCATCGGGTGTAAATCCGGATCATCTTGAGGAGTACAATGCGGTCTATATGCAATTTGGAGAACTGCTTGCCCGCCTGAAAGCCGCGAATAAACTGGAGGATGTCTGGTTTGATGACTGCTACGGACTGTATAAAGTAATCCGTTCCAATTAGACTTATCGCAGCCACGCGATGCCTAACATGATGCAACAATGATAGGCCGGGAATCACCTCACTCCGCCGAAAATTGCGGTTGATTAACTTCTTTATTGTTGATGATGATGATGATGCCGGTTGTGATTGTTGATTTTTAATTTGTTCTCATTCTTTTTTTACTGCATTATAATTTATAATCTTGAAAATACTTTAATGATTGGTATAATTATAAAATGGCGTAAAGGTATTTAAGAAACAGAAAGACCATAATATTGAGTTTTCAGGTGAAAGATAAAGCGCTTAATACAGACGGTTCATCTCTGTATACGGTCAATAAGGTATTCCACCCTGTCGCGCAACGCTGCGGTTTGCATTGCGCAATCGGGCCCGGTTCGTCAGGAGCTTCGGCATGAAGCGCCCTAAAATAGCGACATCCGCTTGTCTTTCAACCAATCACTGGTTTGCAGGTATTCTCATCATTCTGCTGGGCTCCTTCGTCTACTCATCTGTCTTCTACGCCCAATTCCTGTTTGACGACGACATCCTTATCACCAACAACGTCCTCATTCAAGCTTCCAACGGCCTCTCAAAAATCTGGTTCTCCACTCAACCAGTGGACTATTTCCCGATAACCAACACCGCCTTCTGGATCGAGTGGCGACTTTTCGGCGATTCCCCGCTCGGATATCACGTCGTTAACCTCGTGCTCCATCTCATCGCCTCGCTCCTTATCTGGGCCGTTCTGGACCGCTTGATGATTCCAGGGTCCTGGCTAGCCGCCATACTCTTCGCCATTCACCCGGTCGCGGTTCCATCGGTAGCATGGATCAGCGAACAAAAGAACACTCTTTCCATTTGCTTCTATCTTTTGTCCATTCTCGCCTACCTTGCGTTCCTTGACCGTCAACTCTCTGACCAGCGCCGCCGTCGCGATTACGTCTTTGCTCTTGCCGCTTTCCTGCTGGCTCTCCTCGCAAAACCGGCTGTTGTCGTCCTTCCTGTCATACTGCTCATGCTTATCTGGTGGAAACGCCGGAAAGTCACTCCCCGCGACATTTTCGCCCTCGTTCCATTTTTCGCGCTTGCACTTGTAATGGGCCTGGTCACTATCTGGTTCCAGTTGTGGCGTATCACCAGTGATACGGATATTATCCCGCTGGAACCATGGCTTTGCCGAATTGCAGGTACAGGAAGGGGAGTCTGGTTCTATCTTTACAAGGCCATTGCTCCACTGAACCTGACGATAATTTACCCGAAATGGATAATTAACCCCGCCGATTTGCTCTCCTATCTGCCTCTGACACTCCTTCTGGCCCTGTTCACCCTCCTGATTTACCTCTCAGCGCACCGGCGTCTTGCCTGGAGTCGCGCTGCTTTATTTGCGTTTGCCTGCTTTGTTATCACCCTCTGCCCGGTTCTCGGAATTGTCCGCATGGCGTTCCGCGCCTACTCTCCCGTCGCCGATCACCTGCAGTATTTCGCACTTCCCGCCATTACCGCTTTGCTCGCCGCAGCAATCGTCACGCTGGCTCAACGATGCCGCTCCTTAAAATTGCCCATGTACTTTCTCGCTTTCGCTCTCGTGCTGACCTTCACTTTCCTCGCATGGGTTCGCGTTCAATTTTTTCAGGATATAGAAACCGTGTCCAGGCAGAACATCGCGGTCAATCCTGATGCAGCGTTTGCCTGGCATAACCTCGGCTATGCCCTTGCGCATCAGGCCCCCGCCCCTGCCACTCTCCAGGCAGCCGCCGACGCCTTTAATTGCGAACTGAAAATCTTTCCAGCATCCGTCAAAGGCACACTCAGCCTCGCACGCATCCTCATCCAGTCCGGACAACTCAGCGAGGCCCTCTCACGACTCAATAGCGCCCTTGCCCTTAACCCCGATAATCCTTTGTTACTTTACAGCCGCGGCTATGTTCGAGGTCGACTCAACGACACCGATGGTGCCATAGCCGACTTCCAGTCTTCCATTCGAGCCGATTCCGACAAACCTGACCCACACAACAGCCTTGGCAACATCCTCTCCTCCAAATCCCAATTCCCGGAAGCCATCCGTCACTACAGACGAGCCATAGAACTTGACCCCAAATTCGGTGGCGCACACCTAAACCTGGCCAACGCTCTTTTCCGAACCGGTGACCTCAATGAGGCTGCCGCCGAATACCAGACAGCCTTGCAGCTTAACCCGCAATCGGCAACTGCCCACTTCAAATTCGCAGTATTCCTCCTTAAACAAGGCAACCCCGGCCTGGCCTGCCAACACGCTCAGGCTGCCCTGGAACTTGATCCAGGATATGCGCCTGCCCGCGAGATACTGGAACGTGCCAAAGCGATGAGCAATTCGGCCCCGGCCGGCAGTAAAAATTAAAAACTTCCAGTATAGTCAGTATGCCGCGGATGCGCCATTATTTTGAGCGCCGCTGTGGTAACATATTCCGCAGTTGCGCAGGCCTGTGCGCGGGATGATCCGATGAAGCAAACCGAGGCTGTATAAGGGCGAAGCTGACGAAGGAGATATACCCAAACGACGCAATCCGAATAGTTGAACTGTATCAGGCTGTTTTCACCCGGCCGGGGAATGCATTGCCTTGTGCAAAGCGTTGCCCATTAAGCAGTAAAAAATGTATTGTTCAACTGCGTAATATGGGTTAATAGTAATATCGGATGATTGCCTCTTTTTTCAGTTTCTCGATGTACTCGGCATAAGCGGTTTCTTTTAACTTGGTTTCCACCTTGTCCCGGAGTTCTCCGCTCAGTTTCTGATAGGAAGCGGTAACGCCCGGTTCATATTGATCCAGACGCAGAAAATAGGTGCCTTCGTCAGTATTGATCGCGCCGGTGACGTCTCCGGCTTTCAACCCTTTCAGCGCCCTGGCGAATTCCGGCCTCAGGCGCGGTTCATCTATCCAGCCAAGGTCACCGCCGGTTGCGGCATTCGGACCATCGGAATAAAGCGTTACCAGCGAGGTGAAGTTCTTTTTGCTGCACGATTTCAGCTCCTCATTTATCTGCTGCATGGCCTGGTCGTATTTATCATGATCCTTTTTCAGCATCATCAGTTCAAGCTTGAGTCTGGCCGGGGTGGAGAATTCACTTTTATGCTGCTCATAATACTCGAACAACTCTTTCGGCGTCAGGTTTACCGAGGCGTAGTAGTAATTATTGATCATCACCTGGATCGCGATTTTGTCTTTGGCCTTTTTGCGCAGTTCCTCCAGGGAGGAGCCCACTTTTTTGGCTTTTGCCTCAAGTTCATGCCTGGTCGCGCAGCCGTAGCTGATTGCCAGATCATCAATCAGACTTTCTATATATTGATCCGGGATCTCAAATTTCTTCTTTTCATAATCAGCGAGCACCAGATGGCGGTTTATGATTTCACTAAGAACTTTCTTCCGCATCTTGTGTACTTCCTGATACAGGTCGTTCCCGTTATAAACCAGGCATAACTTGGATTCCTCGCGCCTGCTGTCGTAGATTACATCCATCAAACTGACCGGAATGCCGTTCACAGACGCCAGAATTGAGTCTACTTTCTCATCCGGCCGCAGATTGGGCGGCTGGACTGTTTTCGGCGCAATATCCATGAAATCCGGCTCCGCGGCAAATACCGGAGCAACCAGTAACAAGACATTAATAATTATCAGACTTGCTTTCATATTACCTGTTTTTTGAATTGATAAGTTAGCATCTCAAGCTTTTATCTGCAAATGCCGGAAGCTTAAGATCTCTTTTGATACGGCATCGCGGAGAAAAGCAGCGGCAGGCGCAGTAGCAGCAGCAGGATTACGCTGAGTAAAACTCCATTTCCCTGAAACAGGATCATTGGTAAAAACACAATCCCGCAGGTATGGCCGAAATAACGCAGCGCCGGCAGAGACTCATTTTTCATTAACGTCACCCGTCTTGAAAGAATCTCCTCCGCCATTCCGGCGGAAACCGCCAGACAGAAAATGCTTCCCAGCAATACCGGATAGAAAAAGTCAATTTCATTGAAGTAGAGCAGCAGCGGACAAAGACAGGAGATGGTGGCCATGATTGTCTTCATGGAAGGAATGCGCAGCAATATCCTGCCGAACGCAACTCCGCCCCGCATGCCTAGAAAAACTGGAGTTTTTTCATAAAGGTCCCCTTTGTCCTGCTGATAGGCGATCAGCAGCAGGACAAACAGGCCCATGGTGAAGAAACCGTTTTCAAAGGTGCCGAATCCCAGCGCATAATTGCCTGTTCTGGACAGGAAAAACCTCATTGCGATGTAAACCGTAATGCTCATAATAAGCAGCAGAATGATTGCCAGCGGCGGCGGAAGCATTATGCTCTTTTGCAGCTTGCCGTTGAAAATGTCGCCGATAAGACTTGGCGGCGGCTGCGGCTGTTCGATTTCCGGCAGTGAATACAAGGTGGTTAAAACTCCCCGCGGCATCATAATGCCGCGGGACGCGGAAATCCTGGACAGCCGGTCTTCCAGTTCATTTAAATTACTGGTCAGTTTGCTGTTGGCGGCCATGGTAAGGGCGGCACAGCCCGGAACCGGCATGATTTGTTTGAAATAATCTCCCATCGGCGGCAGATTGTCTTCCTGCCCGGTATCTTCCGATTGTTTACTGACGGGACTGGCGGTGACGACAATGCCGGTGGCGGTGATTTTATCTGATGCCAGCCGGTAAATCTGCGAGTTGCCGGGGTTCCGGATGAAGTCCGGTTCGAGAATCATGATAATGTCAAATTTCGATTCGGTGTTCTGGAGATACTCTTCCGGCGGTATTGACGAAACGAAAAAACGGCCGGGTGCCGGCGGCAGCATTTCCTTGCTCAGCGCCAGCATGATCAGGTCTTTATACGGACAGAGCAGGCTTATTTCCGCCACATTCGGCAGCTCCAGCAGAAATTGCGGGATCTGGGAAAACGGCGAAGCGATCATCAGGATTTGCAGATTGCTTGAATCCGACTGCAGCGTCACCGGCAGCATCCCGGCAATATATTTGCGCGAGTCCTGCGGAATCTGCCAGCGCACGGCACCGTTATCCAATACCAGCAGTTCGCCGTCTTTCCTGCTCAGTACGGTCATTCTGCCGGTTGGCGTATTGATGTTTTTGACATAACTCCAGCCGGGCTGCACCTGCTTCCAGTACATTGTGAACAACTTCTGCGAAGTGTACACGCCGCATGCATCCAGCAGCAGCGCGCATGATGCCATAACCCACAGCAGCGCCCGGAATCCGCGCCGTTTGAAATGCGCGATTCCGGCCAGCAGCGCCGCGGCTATGACCAATATGCCGGCCAGCGCGGTAATCGCCTGCGCGGAATTGAAACGGTCGGACAGCAGCGGAAAGGTTATGCCGCCGATTATAAGTCCGGTACAGTAGAATAATTCTCCGCCCAGCCGTTCCCGGTTCTTCATTGAAAACAGCATTGCCATTATCAGGCCGCTGAACAGCCCGACCCACAGCGTGGAAAATGCGGCACAGGCCACCAGCGCGGGCATGCCGTTCATGATGCCGATTACCGGCATGGGGAAGAACATCGCGGAAAGCACTGATATCAAGGCTGCGGGAGGAAGAAATATCAACGCTCCGGTCAGGATGAATGACTTGTTTTCCTTGTCATGGTCGTTGGCGCGGCAGGATAACATTGCTCCGGCGGCGGACCAGAGGGAAAGGAAAAAAAGCACCAGCGCCGTGGTCAGCGAAGGATTTTCGAAGCGGGCGATTGCTTCCCGGAGCACAAAAGAAATTGTCTGCAGCACAAAGTAACCGGTGATAAGGAATAAAAACATGTTCCTGTACTGGGGCTTGTTTTCATTGCTCATCGTTTTTTTCCTGTTTAACTGTTCCCGCCCTGACGATTGCCAGGGACAACGCCGCCTCCAGACTGCCGGTGTCCGCAATCCCCCGCCAGGCGATTTCAAAAGCGGTGCCGTGGTCAACGCTGGTGCGGATTACCGGCAACCCCGGCGTTGAATTCACGCCCCGGTCAAAAGCCAGCATTTTGAACGGGATATGCCCCTGATCGTGATACATCGAAAGTATCCCGTCGAAGCGCGTCCTGATACTTTCAATGAACAAGGTGTCCGGCGGAAACGGCCCTTCAATATTAATGCCGCGCCCGCGCAGCGACTGGAGCGCCGGTTTGACCACTTCCTCGTCTTCGCTGCCCATGTAGCCGTTTTCGCCGGCATGAGGATTGATTGCCGCGGCCGCCAGCAGCGGACTGGCGATGCCCTCGGCTTTGATGACATTGTTCAGCAGTTCCGCCACTTCAATGATCCGTTCCGCCGTGACGGCGGCGGCGGCCTCTTTCAACGGAATGTGGGTGGTGACGAATGCCACCCGCAGACTGCCGGCGGACTGCATCATGGCGTAATTCCGGCAATTGCAGAGTTCCGCTATCAACTCGGTATGCCCGGTGAATTTAATCCCGGCCAGATTGACGGATGCTTTATTCATCGGACAGGTGACGATCGCGTCAACTTTCCCCGCCAGCGCATCCCGGGTGGCGGCAATGACCGCATCCATCGCGGCCAGCCCGCAGGACGGATCTGCTTTGCCGGCAGTAACTTCCGCAAATTTCATGTCGCCGGTCTGATGAATGAGTGGATACCGGCAGCCGTTGAATCTTTCCGCCGCCGCATTGATGATGTCCGGGCAGCCGTAAATAATGATTTCAGCATTGCTCCTGAACTTGGACAATACTGCTGTTCGTACTGCGATTTCCGGTCCGATTCCGGCCGGATCGCCCATAGTCAACGCTATGCGTGGAATCCCGCTCATAAGCCCCCGGCTTTACCAGATTTGGCCTTTGGATTCGAAATATTTAGCTACATTGGGAATGATCGGCTTGATCAGTTTCTTGATCGCCGCCGCGTATTCGCGGATCTCCCACTGCGCATGTTCGCTGTCGCGCAGATCGAGAAAATGCAGCAGATTGTTCAGGTCCACCGTGCCCCAGAATGTGACCATCATGTTCTGCGGCAGCACACCGCGCGCCTGCTCCCGGCAGACTCCGGCCGCCAGCAGTTCTTCATACAGCGCCAGCGACTGCACATTGTGGTCGGATATTTTCTGCTTCAGTTCCGGACGGTCCAGTGAAGAGTTGACTACCGAGGCCTGACGGTTGCTTTCAGATTGCGCACGGATGCTCGGAGGCGTGTAAAACTCCAGGTCCACCTCGGTATAGCGCCGCGATATCTCATTGAAACTCCAGGTCCGGTGACGGTGCCACTGCCCGCGCACAAACAGCGGACAGTGAACGCTGAACGTGAACACCACATGTTCCAGCGGACTGGTATGCTTGTTTTCTATCAGATATTCAAGCAGGGTGATGTCCCGGTAATCCATCTTCTCTTTCAATCTGCCGAATGATACCCGTGCGGCGTTGACGATGGTTGTTTCA
>CAIJKT010000624.1 GCA_903821255.1 uncultured Lentisphaeria bacterium
CCATTGTTGGAATGGTCTCCGGCAAAAGTCTTCAAATCCAGCAAATCATTCAGGTATTCGGTTAATTCAGTTACGGATACTGCCATCGTAACAGTTCCTTTCATAAAATTATGTGGATGTCCCGCCGCTGTCGGCTGCGGTGACATTTCCCTTTAATATAAACCGGTTGCAGATGACTTTCCAGCGCAGTTCCGAGGAAGTCCGCTCCTGTATGTAATCCATCAGCCCGGAGGCGTCGCGGTGTTTGCCGGCTATTGCTCTGATCTCCTGCCTGGTGCAGCGGAACAGGATCGGTTCCGGAATCGCACCGGGAATTGCGAGCAGGGATTTGCGGGCTTTGTAAAAGAAGTTTCTCGCAAGCTGGTTTCTCAGCAGCATGAACGCCGGACAGGCCAGCGCGATGATCCAGAATATCCATACCGGCATTCTGTAACTGGTAAACGTATCGACCAGTTGCACCGCCAGCAGCAGCATAACCGGCAGGACAAAAAGCAGCGCGTCAAGCTGTGTCCTGAAACAGTTGCCGAGATAGCGCCTTATTCTGCTGGGAGCTGTCTGGTAGGCGAAAAACTCTTCAAAGACAACATCTTTCAGCGGACTCCGGGCGGCATGGCAGAGTTCATGCGCCAGCAACTCCTCGCGCCGGTAAATGAACCACCGTTTCCGGGTGGCGAAATTCTTCCTTATAAGGAACACCGTAAGATGTTCTTCCGGTATGTGAATCGCGCATCCGCCCCACAGCAGGCCGACGCTTTTGGACAGGAAAAAGCCGGGAACCCAGTTAATGGAAAAGTGATACAGCTTTTCAGTTACCGCCGATGCTTCCTGAATTATTTCATCGCCGATGCGGTCTTTCTCGTGGAGCGTGAAATCTTCAAATAACGCGAACTCGCCGGTTTCGGCGATTGAACGGTTGAAATCGGCAAAGGACATCAAGTGCGAACAAAGACGGTTTTTAAACTCCGGGAAACTCTCGCCGGGTTTGGATATGATGCCGGCGGCATCCAGTTCCGACAGTGATTGCAGGTCATCCTCCTGAAGTCGGTCGATCATTTCCGGCGTTAAACACTGCATTTTATATAATCCCCGGCGGAGCCATATTTGAAGAGCTGCTGGCGAAAATCAGCTCAATCTTCGAGTTTCTTGATTGCTTCGTCGTTTTCATCCAGTTCCGGCTCGAAGGCCACTTTTTTACCGATCTTGAATTTTTCCGGATAAACAACGCGCACTTCGCTGCGGTGACAGCAGAGAACGTTGCCGCTCTCCTCCATGTGGACTACCACCTGCTGCGTCAGGAGATTGCGGTCGCAGATTTTGCCGCGGCCTTCCTTGCATTCGCACATGTCGCCGCGCCGCGGCATGGTCTTTTCCAGCTCCAGATAACCTTCATGCTCGTATTTAAGACAGCATTTGAGTCTGCCGCAGGCCCCGGAAATGGTGCTGGGCGTCAGCGACAGGTCCTGGTCCTTGGCCATTCTCACGTTTATCGAGGCAAATTCCGTCAGGAAACGGTGACAGCACAACTCCTGGCCGCAGATGCCGAGGCCGCCGTGGATGGCGGTTTCATCTCTCACCCCGATCTGCCTCAGCTCGATGCGGGTATTCAAGGTCTGCGACAATTCCTTGACCAGTTCCCGGAAGTCCACACGTCCTTCAGCCGTGAATTGCACCGTGATGAGTTTGCCGTCAAAAGAATAATGCGCATTCAGCAGTTTCATCGGCAGCTTCAGGGTTTCAACATGCTTCTGCGCCGTGCGATACGCGGATTTTGACCGCATTTCGTTCTCATGCGCAATGCTCTTGTCATGAACTGTGGCTTTCCGCATTATTTTAGGTGTATCTTTTTTGGCGGACTCGCTGGCTATTTCCCCTTTGACCCGGATGACCTTGCCGTAATCCTGATAAAAGTCCTTTCTGATGACGCACCAGTCATCAACCTTGAGTTTAAGGTTATCGGGGGACCGCGCCGCGTATTTGGCGCCGCAATCCAGTTGCACTATATATAGAGATTCCATATTGTTAAATGCCTTTCATTATTTTCATTCGCGTTAATATAGCAGTAAACCCCTCACAGGCAAATATATCTTCATATTATAACCCGATTAACACTCCCGGAAGAGTTCTATACGTTCTATAAGTTCTAAAATTCTAAAGCTTTTTAATTCAGAGATAAATTCAAAGATTGTCCTGCACTCCGATACTTTGGATAGTCGTTGAGCACAATGCCTTTCATTTTTCATAACTACTCCGACACTTTGGAGTGTCGTTGAGCAGAGACTGTTTCGCCCATGCGGCCAGCATAACCAGACG
>CAIJKT010000625.1 GCA_903821255.1 uncultured Lentisphaeria bacterium
ATGGTGTAAAGGGCGCAGAATTTGATGAAGTTCTTGTTGTCTGTGGGCGAGGATGGAATCATTACGACTGGAACCAGCTATTGGAATGGTTCGACAAAAGCGCACCTGTCAATAAACAAGAATCTTTCGAGCGCAACCGTAATTTGTTTTACGTTTCTTGCTCTCGTGCAAAAAAACGACTTGCTCTACTTTTTACGCAAAAACTCTCTAATACGGCCCTCTTGCAAATTGAACATATATTTGGCAAAAATAACATTTTTGGCGAACCGCCAATAGTATAGGAGGGGTCTTGATGGGCAATATGTCTGAAAACATTTTGGAAGAAACATGCCTGGAATGGTTTGATGAACTGGGCTGGGATATTGCCTACGGGCCGGATATTGCGCTGGAAACACCCCATGCCGAGCGAACGAAGTGGGATGATACAATTCTGCAGGAACGGTTGCGTTCGTCATTGCAGAATATTAACCCGGAAGTTCCATCGAGTGGCATAGAGGACGCTATCCGCAAGATTACCAGCACGGCAAGCCCGGATTTAGTAGTCAATAATCGCGCTTTTCACCGCTTCCTGACCGAGGGGATTGATGTGGAAATTCCGGCGGATGCGGCATACGGCGGGTTACGCACGGTAAAGGTGTGGCTGCTGGATTTGGATGATATTGACAACAACGACTGGCTGGCGTTGAATCAGTTTACCGTGGTGGAAGATGGCCGCCCTCGTCGCGCCGATGTGGTTTTATTCGTCAACGGTTTACCGCTGGCGGTGCTGGAATTGAAGAATCCCGGCGATGAAAACGCGACTATCAAAAACGCCTTCAACCAACTTCAAACCTACAAGCAAGATATTCCCTCGCTTTTTATAACGAATGAAGTAATGGTGATTTCCGACGGCATTCAGGCGCGTTGCGGAACGCTGACCAGCGGCTGGGATCGTTACATGCCATGGCGCACGGTGGATGGCGTGGCGATAGCCGCCAAAGGCTCCTTAGAGCTTGAAGTGCTTATCCGCGGAATGTTTGACCGCAGGCGGTTTCTCGATTACATTCTCAATTTCATCGTCTTTGAAGATGACGGGGCCAAACTTACCAAGAAAGCGGCGGCCTATCATCAGTACTGGGCTGTAAATAAAGCGCTGGCCTGTACGCTTTCGGCTTGCGGCATTGACGCCGATCCGGCAAAATTGATTGGACGGTTTCCGGCAGACCTCTCGCCGTGGCGGACAGCGGAAGCCGCAGCCGGTTACGGCAAGAATTCTAAACATTTCGGCGGCAGACGAATTGGCGTTATCTGGCATACGCAGGGCAGCGGCAAAAGCCTTTCCATGACATTCTATTCAGGCAAAATAATTCGTCATCCGGATATGGGTAATCCGACGATAGTGGTTGTCACTGACCGCAACGATCTGGACGACCAGCTTTTCGGAACGTTTGCCGGCAGCAAAGACCTGTTGCGCCAGTCTCCGGTTCAAGCCGGAAGCCGTGACCATCTGCGTGAATTGTTGAAAGTGGATTGCGGCGGGGTAGTGTTTACCACAATTCAAAAATTCATGCCGGACCAGAAAGGTGATGTTCATCCATTGCTTTCCAGCCGTTCTAATATTGTGGTGATTGCCGATGAAGCACATCGCAGCCAGTATGATTTTATTGATGGATTCGCCCGGCATCTGCACGATGCATTGCCGAATGCTTCATTCATTGGTTTTACCGGAACTCCTATTGAAAGCAATGACCGCAGCACACCGGCAGTATTCGGAGACTATATTGACAAGTACGACATTCTCCGGGCGGTCGAAGACGGGGCGACAGTGCCGATTTATTATGAAAGCCGGTTAGCCAGAATTGAGCTTGAGGATAAAGAGCGTCCGAGACTTGATCCTGAATTTGAAGAAATTACGGAAGGCGAAGAAGAATCCTGCAAGCAGCAGTTGCGCACCAAGTGGGCTGCCCTTGAAGCGATGGTCGGCGCGGAAAAACGCATTGACCTGGTGGCAAAAGATATAATTGACCATTTTGAAAAGCGGCTTGATGTGATGGACGGCAAGGCGATGATTGTCTGCATGAGCCGGCGTATCTGCGTTGAAATTTATGATGCAATCAGGAGATTGCGGCCTGCCTGGCATGATAAAGATGACAGCAATGGATTTATGAAAATCGTTATGTCCGGATCGGCGTCTGACCATATTGACTGGCAGCCGCATATCCGGAGCAAGTCAGGACGCGAGGACATGGCAAAACGATTTAAAAATCCGGCTGATAATTTGAAACTGGTAATTGTCCGGGATATGTGGTTGACCGGTTTTGATTGTCCGAGTATGCACACGATGTATGTTGACAAACCGATGAGCGGACATAATTTGATGCAGGCAATAGCCAGAGTAAACCGTGTATTCCGGGATAAGCCGGGCGGGTTGGTCGTTGATTACCTTGGCCTGGCCGATTCGTTGAAGAAAGCCTTGAATAACTACACCGCCAGCGGCGGTCATGGAACAGCGGCATTCGACCAGGAACAGGCGGCGGCGGTTTTTGTTGAAAAATACGAAGTTGTTGCGGGCATGTTCCACGGGTTCGACTATCAGAAAATAGTTACAGGTAAAATCTCACTGCGGATTGCCGGAATTGCTCAGGCGATGGAATTCATCCTTGAACTTCAAGACGGGAAAAACAGATATTTATCGTCAGTGTCGGCTTTGACCAAGGCGTTTGCGCTGGCCGTGCCGCATGACAAGACATTGGCCGTCAGGGATGAAGTTGGTTTCTTTCAGGAAGTCCGGGCCGCGCTGGTAAAAACTACCGGCGATGAACGGGGCAGGACTCCTGATGAAATGGATTCAGCGATAAAGCAGCTCATATCCCGCGCTGTTTCTTCCACTGAAGTTGTGGACATCTTCAAAGCCGCCGGGATTGAGCGTCCGGATATTTCGATATTATCAGACGAATTCCTTGAAGAAGTCAAGACGCTGCCGCAAAAGAATCTGGCTCTAGAACTTCTGAAAAAGCTAATAAACGATGAAATTAAATCACGCTCCAGGAAAAATATTGTTCAGGCGCGCTCGTTCGAGGAAATGCTGGAGCAGGCTGTAAGAAAATATCAGAACCGGGCAATAGCGGCAGCGGAAGTCATTCAGGAATTGATAGACATTGCCCGGCAAATGAGAAAAGCCGGCCTTCGCGCCAAGGAATTGAATTTATCCGACGACGAAGTGGCTTTCTACGATGCTTTAGTCAATAACGGCAGCGCCAGAAACATAATAGGCGACGAAAAACTCAGGGTTATTGCCCAAATACTGGTTGACCGGGTAAAAGCCAGTGTGCGAATAGATTGGACGTTGCGGGAAAATGCCAGAGCCCAGATCAGGGTGATGGTCAAACGGATACTCAGAGAATACGGCTACCCGCCTGACCTGGAAAAAGCGGCAACGGAACTGGTACTCGAACAAGCCGAAGTTTTATGCAAAGACTGGGCCATTGAGTGATTTTTGTGGTTGTAATTTCTGAAATAGTTTTTTTAAATATTCTGAAAATAATCAGCGGGAAAGCAGGTCTGGCGACCGGCAATCAAGGGGAGATATCCAGCAATTGCATTGAAAATCGGGTGACTGGTTTTATAGTAAAGGTTGTCGCAAAGTACAACTATAAAACGCTTGAAGGGAGAATTATTTTAAGATGAAGCAGAACGATTTAAAGGGGAAAGTTGACAACATGAAATTGATGGATTTAATTCCAGGCGGACATGGCTACGATGTCAGCAAAGTATACGAAGGCATATCCAGCGATCATCCGCTGGCAAAATCCAGTTTTGCTCAAATCAAAAAAACTTACGAATCAATCAAGGCGGAAATAGATAGAAAATATTCTCCGGAAGCGTTCTCCGGCATTGAATGTGTCGCCGAAAGAATGGAGTATATTCTGGCCCGTCTGGAACAATGGATTGCTGAAGACAACCTGTATAATAATCAGGACGCGGCGGTGTTTATGGACGGCTTCCGCTACCGGTTTGAAGAGTTTAAAACCATGCTGACAGAGATTGATAACAGTTGAAATTTCAAATCAAACTGTTTGTCCCGTACTGAATTAGAGCAATAACCGCTTTCAGCGAATAACAAGGTTCGCTGATTACCATCAGTTTTAACTGCTTGAAAATAAGAGCAGTGTGCGGTTTACTTGATAAATGGATTTAGGTTGAAGTCGCGGCTTGGCTTGAGTCCGTTGAACTGCCAGTCTACAAAGTCCAGCAATGCCCGCCAGTCCTCCAGGGTGTGACTGTGACCGCCTTCGCGAAACCAGAGCCGATTCGCGCCTCATTGCCTAGAAAACGACAGGCTTTGGGGCCGCCTGGGGAGTCTGCTTCCGCATGATAATTCCCCAGAGCTTCGATGGTCAGTGCACTTTGACGGGAATATGTGGAAAGCATCCGGTCATTTTGTTATGGATGTATTTTGAACGCATCGTTTTGCAGTTTCCTGGCATATTCAAGCGTCCGCGTTGCAAGGTTGTTTGCCGCAGGTAGATTATTGATTATG
>CAIJKT010000626.1 GCA_903821255.1 uncultured Lentisphaeria bacterium
CGTTCGATTCGAACCCGCGTCCTCTTCCGGGCCTTCTCCGGCTGACCATAAACCCAACCCGTCGCCCCGCGCCAGAAAATACGCTGAAGATTTTCTGATCGACCTGAACAAAGTTTCAGGCAGCGGCGGCGAATCCGGCAGAGTCACCGAGCAGGATGTGAAGACCTATCTGGAGACCTCCGGCTATAATGACAAAAAGATCACCCCGGTGGCGTTCAACGTGGCCAGGCAGGAAAAACTGGAACTGCTGGCGCTGGAAGGCACCGGCGAAGGCGGCCGGATCACGTTGTCCGACATCAAGGACGCCGTCATGGAAAAGCCGCAGGAAATGAACACCATGCGCAAGGTCATCGCGCAGCGCCTGACCGAATCCAAGCAGCGCATCCCGCATTTCTATGTCACGGTGAGCATTGACATGTCCGAGCTGGCGGTCAAGCGCAATGAGCTTAAGGAAAAAGGCATTAACCTCAGCGTCAGCGTCTTTATCGTCAAGGCGGTCGCGCTGGCGCTCAAGGAATTCCCGCTGGTCAACGCCTCCACTGACGGCAAAAGCGTCATCCGCAAATCGAAAGTCAATGTCGGCGTGGCCGTAAGCATAGACAACGGACTGGTCGTGCCGGTCATCAAAAACACCGACCGGAAAGATCTGGACGAGATTCAGGCCGAAGTCACCGATTTCTCCGAAAAAGCTAGAAAAGGCAAGATTTCGCCCGACGACATGAAAGGCGGCACTTTCACCATCTCCAACATGGGGATGCTGAATGTGGAGAATTTCTGCGCGATCATCAATCCCGGCGAATCCGCAATCCTGGCGGTTTCCTCCGCGATGCCCACTCCGGTGGTCAAGGACAATCAGATCGTAATCAGAAACATGATGAAAGTCACGCTGAGCTGCGACCACCGCGTCATCGACGGCGCCATGGGCGCGCAGTTTGTCAATGCGATAAAGCAGAAACTTGAAGACAGGAAACTCTGGGACAGCATGGTCTGAGACGGAGTATAAGTTACCTTTAAAGCCGGTCATAAACGACCGGCTTTTTTTATGCGGATTACATGAAACAGATACGGGAGATGCACTGATCAAAGCTTTCCTGACCGCTGATAATATCTATTTCCACCCGCATGAAATAAACCGGAATGTCCTGACGCTCCAGCCGCGGCATTCTCACCGCGTCTTTTTCGGTGGTTATAATCATTTCGGCCTTTGATTTCTTGGCCCGGTTGATGAAATCAATGATTTCCTGCTGCGTAAAACGGTGGTGGTCGGCGAAATGCTGCGATTCGACAATATTGCCGCCGAGCTGTCTCACAAATGCTTCAAAGCTCTCCGGCACGGCGATTGCGGATAGCGCCGCAACTCTCTTGCCTTTGAGCATTTCCAGCGGTTCGCGCTCGCCTTTCTTATAGACCTTTTCCAGATACATGGGCTTATGACAGCATTCAATGATTTCCGCCCGCCGGTTATGGCGGCGGATAAATGCTTTCAGGTGGCGGAGGTGGTTGCCTCCGGTGGATTTTGTCAGGAAAATGTAATCGGCGCGGCGGAGGTTTTTCACCGGTTCGCGCAGGATGCCGCGCGGCAGCACGTGATGATTGCCGAAAGGGTCCGTGGAATCCACCAGCACGATATTGATATGCGGCTTCAGACTCATATACTGAAAGCCGTCGTCCAGAATCAGCGTATCGGTTCCGAATTCATCAATCGCGTACAGCCCGGATTTGACGCGGTCCTTATCCACCAGCACCACCACGTCGGTCAGGTTGTTCGCCAGCATGTAAGGCTCGTCTCCGGCGTAGGCCGAGTCCAGCAGCAGATTCTTGCCGTCGGAAACCACTTTCGGCGGCACTTCCATTTTCTTGGAACTGAATTTCTGCGTCATTTTTACCCACAGCTAACGCTGTTTGCTGCGATAGCCGCGACTGAGAACGGCCACTTTCCGGCCTTTATGGCTGAGGGTTTTGGCGAAAACTTCCACGACCGGGGTTTTGCCGGTGCCGCCGCAGCTAAGA
>CAIJKT010000627.1 GCA_903821255.1 uncultured Lentisphaeria bacterium
CAATGGTTGATCTGCTTGAAAACGAGAAGCCGGACCAGGTCGTCGCCATCGGCGGCGGCAGCATAATGGATGCCGCCAAAGCCGCGTTTCTGGCCTATCAGGGTGGCGGCGGCGTCAGCAACTATTTCGGAGTAAACGTTTTTTCCAAGAGCAACCCGGAAGTAAAACTGCGGAAAGTGATCTGCTTTCCGACCACCTCCGGGACAGGTTCGGAAGTGACCCCGTATTCTAATGTCGTGGACAAAAATGCCGGAGTAAAGAAACTTATTGTCGAGACGGAAATAATCCCGGCCTATTCGTTCGTCTGTCCGTCTTTCGCCAACTCCATGCCGCCGCAGGTGACGCTGGCGACCGGCTGCGATGCGCTGGCTCACTCGATTGAAGGCTTCCTGAACGTTGACAGGGATTCCAGCCACCCGGACGCCAACCACTGGGCGCGCGAAAGCATCTCGCTGATTGTCCATAATCTGCCGCTGGTGCTGAAAGACTGTCACAATCATTACGCCCGCGCCGCCATGGCGGCGGCAGCAACTCTAGGCGGCATGGTCATCCGCTACAAACCCACCGGACTGCCCCATCTGTGCAGCTTTTCCTGGTTCGGTAAAATCGAACACGGCATCGCCGTGGCCATGCTGCTGCCGCCTGCCTGGAATTTCTACATTGAGCGCAAAGAAGTCCAGGACAGGACCATGCAACTGAAAGATATTTTCCCGGGCGAAACGCCGGCGGAAGTAATCCAAAGCTGCAGAATTTTCCTGGATTCCATCGGTGTCCCAAAAACCTTGCAGGGATTTCCGGGCATCACGGCGGAACTGCTCGAACGTACCGCCGCGGACGCCGGACAGAATACCATGAAATTAAAACTTGCCCCCCGCCCCGTCCCGCTGGACCAGAGCCGGGCCATCCTCGGCGAAATCCTCCGGAACGCCTGGCAGCCCAAGCAATCTTAACCGCAAAATCCGCCTGAATTATTCAGCTTGGGAGTTGTGCAAAAATAAAGGTTACAAGTTTCGTGAAATATTCCGAGATGATTTTGTGAATTGACGGTGAGGCGCATACCCTCAGGTATGTAACGAACCGGCAAACCCAAAGGCATCCGGGAGAATCACGAAGATGCAAAGGTTATTTTTGAACGGCTCCTTAGATATGGATTCTTCACTTCCTGGTCATTTTCTCTTCTTCGGTCTCAATCACATCAAGAATCCTGGACGACTCGAAAAACATCGGATGCTCACGGTCTTTGCGCAGAGACTTCAAAACCGTCATCTTAATCTCCTCCGAGCGGTTTAGAGCATCGCTGAAAATCGCGTCCAGCACTTCCGGGTCTTCGTTCTTGTCATAGAGGATATCGTACAGTCCCGGGAACTGCTCGTCCGGGAGCAAATTAAGCCCGTAATGAATACCATCAATCTGATCATCTTTGCACAGCTTGTCAAACGTCGCCTTGATCAGCCAGGCGCGCTCTCCGGCTGGCGCATTCGTGTACGCAATCACATCGTCTATCTGGTTTTCCCACGAGGCGACCGCCTGTTCGCGCAGGGTCTTCGCTTCGGTTGCCGGGACAACAGCGGCGCCAGACTCTTTCCTGCTTCCTGACTCATCCGGCCATTTCGGCGCCGGTTCGCGTTTGATGACCGGCTTTACATGTTCAGGAGTTTTATCCCTGCTGACTTTGCGGACGGGTGACTGATGTGCCGGCACAGCGGGTTTGAACGATCTCAGCATAACTGCACCGATAAGTACGGCCGGCAGCAGACCGCAGATCAACATCAGTCTGTATCTAGACTCAATTCTCATTGCAGAATAATAAAGCCATATGACTGATTATACGTATACTTGATCAGTTTGCCTTGAAGATTCTGGTACTCGCTTTTTCCCGGAGTCAAATAGAAACCACGGCCCGCCATGCCGTCTCCTTTGTCCTCGCGTTCCGGCGTCAGCGCGCCCTGGTATGAAGATTTTTTCACGACATGCCCCATCGTCTGCTTGCCTGTAGTCCAGTCGTCCACAGACACATAGTCGTAGTACGAGTTAAACGTTCCCTTGAAAATACCTGTCGCCCGCGTCAATTTCAGCGTCAGGCCGGTCGGGTTATCCAAATCATAGTTGTAGCCTAAAAACTCTTTCGTATCCGGATCAAACATCTTCGCCGGCGTCTGCGCCCTGGGCGCGGTCAACCCCGTTCCGGAGCCGGTCGCCGGCGTCACACTCAGCCCCAGTCCGTTCGGAGAGACTCCGGCGTCTGCGACGTCCGTCACCTCCGTCCATGAAATCCTGGGTGGATTCTCGGCCTCTGACGCATAATTGTAATCGATATACTTGACCGTCATCTGCAGCGCGGGAGGAGCCTCAACGCCACCGACAGTCAGTCCGTTTTCGTAGTAATCGCGGAGATTGATCATCGTGTTATACCAGCCGCCCGACAAGACCGGTTCACGAAGAAATCCGGACGCGTACTCTGCCGTGGCCAGCGGGTTGAGATTCTTCCAGAGGAAGGCCCCGCCGTCCAGGATACGCAGGAACATCTTGCCGCCGGCATCAGGCGTCACGAATTCCACAAGACCAAACAAACAACCGCCATTGTACGCCGCCGGCGAGGCGTAAATAACCGTAAATACGCGTCCGGTATCGTCAATAATCAGCGTTCCGCTTAGTGATACCGCAGTGCCGTCAGCCAGATTGCCTGCCGTTTTTATCCTGCCCTTATCGGTCACCGTGAAAGTGAGATACCCGCTGCCGTATCCTTGTGCCCCGGTCAGCGTAGCCGTGTAATAACCAATGGGATTGAGCGCCGCATCCGTTTCTTTCCACACATTGCGGTAAAGTTTCACGGGTGTCGCATCACTGCCAAGCTGTCCATCCGCCAGGCCCAGCGTTTGAATGGACGGCGGTGCCGCCTGGCTCACCAGCAATGCCAGCGGCAGCGGCGGAAGCGCCTTGCCGGCACTGGCGTTTACTGTAAATGCAAAGCCGCTTTCCGGACTGCTCCCGGATGCGTAGGCTGTTGTGCTGAATGTGTAGTTATTGCCGCCTGACGCCAGCTTGCCCGAGATTTTTCCCTGCGCGCTCACAGCCATCGAAGCGGTTCCGCCGCCTTCGAGATAGCCGTTGAACTCGCCATAAGCCCACACAGGCAGCGCCGCGATATTCATCGTAAGCGTCTGCGCCGGCACTCCAGTCGCCGAAATCACAACATTGAAAATACCGGCCTTTGTCGGAGCTCCAGTGATCTTCCTGGTCAAAGTGTTGTATTTCAATCCTGCCGGAAGCCCTTTTACCGCAACCTTCGCCGCGTCCGCAAACGCCGCCGGCAGCGACATCTCAAACGCCACGCCGGTAATTGAATCAATAGAGGCCCCCTGCCCTTGTGCCGAAGCACAGAAGAATACGAACTGCAGCACAATCGCAAATGCCGCAACCCTCTTCGACAAGTTGATAAACAACTCTCTCATGGAATGGATTCGTTTTTTCATTTTTGGCATGCTCCGATTTACGGTTATTTCGTTTTGTTCGCAATATTCTACGAACTGGTAAGATTAAATTAATATTCCAAAATAAGAATTCAAGGAAATTATGCCTGTCAGTTCTCATTTTGGAAAAATCAGCTTCAAATTTTAGCGCTGATATTTTCCGCGATGTCGGCCAAATATACCGCACCGCCGGCGCTTCTCTGCGGAAATTAAATGCCGGCTCCCGGTGGAATTGCTAAATTCCTGAAATATTTAAAGGTCAGGACTTTAAAAATACACTAAAAAGTGTAAATTATCCTTTTTCGTACAGTTGAAGAAATTACTTAAGTTCTCAGGAGAACAGAAAATGGGAATGACAATAACAGAAAAGATCCTGGCTAAC
>CAIJKT010000628.1 GCA_903821255.1 uncultured Lentisphaeria bacterium
GTATGAAACGCCTTGCGGCAATTTGACCAGTCTGCAGGAAGCCGCGGGTTTTACATCCTGGGTACATGAACGGTTATTTAAAACGCCGGATGATTACAAAGCGCTGCTCTTTCTGTTTCAGGATGAAACTTATGTCCCGTGCTATGATGCTTTTATCACTGCGGAAAAAGCACACGGCGGCGATGCGATATTCCGTGCCGGATTCGGCTTGGAGCCGTTACAGACCTTGATCTCGAGTCTTTACATCGGCATGCAGGATTTCTGCATGGAATGGATGGACAACCGGGATGAAATACTTAAACTTTATGATGCGGTGGTGGAAAACCGCCGTAAAATCTATCCGGTTGTCGCGCAATCGCCTGCTTCTCATGCCAATTACGGCGGCAATGTGGTCCCCTCCATCATCGGCCTCGAAACATTTGAAAAATATTATGTTCAGCATTACAACGAAGCAGCGGAAATCATGCATAAGCACGGAAAATTGATCGGCACGCATCTGGATGCCGACTGCGGACCGATTGCCGGTGCGGTTGCCGGCACCGCCCTGGATTACATTGAAGCGTTCACTCCCGCGCCTGACACCGATATGACTTTGAAAGAGTCCCGCGCTGCCTGGCCGGATAAAGTCATCTGGATGAATTTCCCTTCCTCCGTCCACCTGAAACCGGATGCCGAAGTCAAGCAGAAGACGCTTGAACTTCTGGATGAACTGGGTTCGATGGACGGCATCATCATGGGCATTACCGAAGATATTCCGGAATCGCGCTGGCGCGACAGTTGCCGCGCGATAATGGACGGCCTGGACTCCCATGCCGCCCAAAATCCCCGGCTGTATGCCTGATTAGCTTGCCCTGAGCGGCTGCGCTATCACTCCAACATTAGGAATAACCAATCCAATACCCCTGCGACCCCGCCGGGGGCTTACAATAAACCGATTCCGTGCGCTATAAATGTTTGATGCCGTCGGCACCAAAGCCGTTCATATTCAACATCATGCTCAACGGGTCTCCCAATCGGAGGATTCCATTCCCAGGTTTTCTTCATAATACAGCTTCTATTCAAAAATTAAACGTCCGAAGAATTCTGTGGTATGGAAAGAATTGCCATACGTGGGCGACCAGCAGGACAATTCCCCTTCCGAGGCATAGGAGCGGCAGAAATTGGCGCGCCATATAGTTCCCTTTCCGACAGGCGTCTCTATCACCGGCACCATTGATCTGAACGGGATTTTAACCTCGGCGATCCAAACGCCTTTATCCTTGTCAACGGCCACATCCCAGTCCGGATTCCAGGCAAGCCCCAGGGATTGAACTCTGGTTTCGTCAAAAAGGTTTTTCTCGTGGTCGAATGAAAGATGTCCATAGCCGCCAGTTTTTTCTCCTTCCAGAAAAATCTCACAGGCGTCAGAATTCGCATATACCGGTCCGTCGTGTCCGTCAATTACAGGTTTCTTCAGCGGGCTGGCATGTTCAAAACGGAATGCAAGATAAAGGTTTTTTCCGTCATGGCATACCTTGCCCGAACCCGGATTCACGGACTTGCCCTTCTCCCAGGCGGTAAACTTAAAGTCATCTGCATCCGCCCAGCAGGTATCATCCAGCTTACCGTCAAGCACCGGCGGCATTTTAACTTTTTTGACTTTTAAGCTCGGAACAACCGCCGTGAATTTAGCCCGCAGCTTGTCAAATCCTTTTTCAATGGGCAGGGTATTCATCTTCAGTTTTTTCATTTCCTTTACCGTATTTTCAAGGTCTTTGAAATTTGCATTTTTGTCCCCTGAATTTATAGCCTGATAAACCTCAATGTACTGCTTGACGGGTTTATAGCTGCCCTTGCCGTAAAGTTTCTCAACGATATCCTGGTGAGAGGCGACAGCGTTATATCCCCGCGGATTCCAAAGATAATCATTAGTCCCCAGCGCAAAAGGCGTAAGCCAGGGCCAACTGAAGACGAAAGTGTTTATGAAAATTATCCCGTCACTGTCCTTTTCAAAGCCGTCATAAAGTTTGGTCTCCCAGCGCGGCACCGGCATGGGGCCGCCTGAATTATCCCACAGGAATGACTTTTGTCCGGCCATATATTTCTTTACATAAAGATCATAATCCTCTTTGTTTACATGATTGGAACGGATATCCGGCCCGGTCCAAACCACATAAATATCATTCGGCATCTCTTTGGCCAGATCCATCAGATACTTCTGATGCGAAACCCGGCCCGGAACATCATGTTCATATAGAGAATACGGCGCCGGACAGAACGCAAAACTCAACCGGGGATATTTGGGTTTAAGCGCCTCGTAAACTCTTTTCATCAGATAGCCGTGGGCGCGGCCGACGGAATTGCCGAACCGCTCTTTTTCGGATTTATTAGGACATACATAATCGCCTTTCTGAGTGGGCGTCCAGTCGTCCGCCAGAATCATAATATGATTAAAACCAAGCTCGGCGGCATCGCCGCAGCGCTTAATAAAATCATTGACATCGTTTTCTTTCGTAATATCAAGGATAGGAAATTCCCGCGGCGCGGCGGCATAAATATTTATCAAAAACATATAATCAAACAAATCATAGCGGTCATTGAACTCTTTCAGCGGCGCAAAGGCTTGTTTCCAGGTGCTCTTTTTATTGTACGAAAGCTCCGGCTTGAACTCCCGCCATTCCCGTCTGTACTGACAAGCATAACCGTCCACTTTATTTCTGGCAAGATAATTGATCAGTTGCTCCTGGCTGGGTATTACATAGTCGCCAAAATAGCGTTCCCGCCAGACGGGCCAGTCATTAATATCGGCGCACTGAAGAAGGAAATGGCCGTCTTCAAGCCCGATGGACTGATGCAGGGTCATGGCTGCGTAGAACGTTCCGCGATGCCCGGTGCCGACCGCGATGATTACATCTTTTTCACCATCCTTGACCACGCGAATAAAATATCCCTGTTCATTGCCTTCCGGAATTATGGATCGATCCAGTTTTACCTTATATTTATTAAGCGCGTTTTGAATGTTCTCATCCTTCAATTCTCCAAGGACAACGGTTACTGCGCCAGCGCTTTTTCCAGCACCTTCCACTTTAAAACTTTTCACCCGCTCGATCAACAGATTTTTGCCAAGCTGCACCGCATTGTGCGCATTCTTATCCACGATGACTTCAAAGCTGCCTGCGGCAACTGGCAGAAACGCCCACTGGCTGATAATCTGCTGCGGAGCAGGAGTAACTTTTCCGGTATAGTTCAACTGCTGAGCATATGCCCCCGCAGCAGAACCCATCAGCAATAACGCCAGCAAACGACGGATAAATTTTCTACTCATCGATAAACTCCTTTCAAAATATAATTATTCTGTTGTAGTGACATTCCAGTTATCAACACAGTGATCTCCGTTAACCCATTGATTGCACTGGATGCTAAAAAATCCCTCTGCATTTCTGGACGGATTTTCTGTCGTATCAGTAATATCCAGCGCCAATGTTTCGCCAATATAGATTTTTATATTACTGCCTTTTGTAGCTATGCATATATGTCCGCCAAGTTGTCCGGTGTAGATTTCTGTGGATTCCTTTGCAAGACCATAGTTGCTGAGCAGTTTTATTTTCATTCCATCTTTGGACAGCGGCATGATTTGCAAGGCATAACCGTCCGGCTTGCCGCCATCGGAAACCGCCGCCGTCACTTTGGACATTCGAAAATTGACAGTAATGCCTTGAGAAGAAGGTTCTCCGGTACGGAAGTAGTCAAATTCCAGCTTGAAATCTTTAACTTTCTTATCAAGGTAAATAATATCTGTCGTTCTGCAGGGACACTTCCAGACAAGTCCTTTATTGCCTTTTGTATATTCAAGGATGCCGGGCAGATGAACATCAGGCCCGTTCTGTCTAAATCCCTCCGCCCCCACTTATATCCTTCCCGGGTGGTTCCAAGGTTCCCATAATTTTTAAGCGCGGCATCAGAGCTGTTATATTCACGTTCAAAATCATCCGACATCAATACAGCGGCAGTCGCATTGAAGCTCCAGGTTAACGCCACTGCAGAAAATAACGCGGAGATTCTTTTTCCCGTTTTCGGCGTGTTTGCGGCAACGCCCCATCTCTTTACCGCGGATAATCCTGATAATATCATTTTGTGCATGTCTTGATGTCCTTTTTAATAATTACACACGCCAGGCAGGATTGGCTGTGCTGTCATAACTCCGGATTATGTGATCATTATTATCGCCGGCGTATGAATGCATCACCATGCCGATAGTTTTAAGATTGTTCATGCAAGTGGCGGCACGTCCACGCTCCCGCGCTTTATTTAAGGCGGGCAGCAGCATCGAAGCTAATATCGCTATGATAGCAATGGTTATTAAAAGTTCAATAATAGTAAATCTAACGCTCTTCATTACTGTTTTATCCTCTCTTGCGTTGTTCTTTTGCTTCTGGTGGAACCTGGGCGTCTCAAACATTTCTGTCTTGCAGCCATCTGTCCGCATTGACAGTCCCCGGATAGCCGTGCCATTCCTTGATTGCAAGCTGCATGCGGATATATACACCAGAACTACCCGCTCCCGCGACGAGTTGTTATTTTTGAATCCTTCCATGTTTTATTATATGTCGAACCGGTTCGAATGTCAAGAGATGAATCCCGATATTTTAAAAATTTATTCTTGACACAGCGATGAAATTGCGGGAAGAATGATTGTGATTTCTCCTGATTAAATGGATTCAACAGGCGGTATCATCATGGGCATTGCCGTGGCTATTCCGGAATCGCGCCGGCGCGACAGTTGGCATGCGATAATGGACTCCATGGCAATCCATGCCGTTACAGCGAACCGCAGTCAGTAAAATGAGGTCCGATTTCAGGCTCTTTTCATTCATCGGCATTTATCAATCTGTCACCTTGATCCATACTCCATAAATAATCATGGCGTCAGGCTCTGGCGTAAAGACATTTCAGGTAACTTGATTCTTTGAATTTGGCGGGATGATCGACCGCATGGCTGGTCCGCATGAATTCGTCCAGCGGGCGGCCGGCGGATGCGGCAGTCTGGTGGACAACTTCAAACAGCTCATCGGCGCATATTCGGCTGGAGCACGAGGCGAAAACCAGAATCCCGTTCTTCCGGATCAGTTTCACCGCCGACCGCGCCAGCCTGGCATAAGACTTCATTGCCGTGTCTTTTTCCGCCGCCGACTTGGCAAATGAAGGGGGGTCCACTATTACTATATCAAACAGGTTTTTGTTTTTGTCCAGATCATCCATGACCGCAAAAGCATCACCGGTGATCCCGAAATGCCTGCATGCGGCGATATTGCGGTCATTGGCATTCAACGCAAAATTGCGGCAGGCCGCGGCAATCGCGTGTTTACTGAAATCAACGCTGTAAACTTCCGCCGCCCCGGCCCGTGCGGCATAAAGTGAGAAGCCGCCGGAATATGAAAATAAATTAAGGACCTTGCCGGCGCCTTGTGCGAGCTCGCCGACCGCGGCGCGATTGTCGCGCTGATCAAGGAAAAAGCCGGTTTTCTGCCCGGATTTCACATCGGCTTCAAAAATAATCCCGTTCTCAAGAAACTGCACCGCGCCATCCCATGCGGGCGAACCGTCCGCGATCAGAGTTCCGTCGGGCAATCCGAATCTGACCTCATCGGGCATCCGCTGAACTTCGCGCGAAAAACGTACCGCCAGCCGCCGCAGCTCCGGATAAAGTTCAAATAAACAGTCCGTAATGTCGCCCAGCCACGGAATGAATGCCGGCGAGTAAACCTTCAGCACCAGCGCATCCGCATATTTATCGGCGATCACCCCCGGAAACGCATCCGACTCGCCGTTGATCAGCCGCCACGCATTGGTACCGGCGGGAAGTTTGCCGTCGCGCAACTGTTTGGACTCAAGACAGAGCTTGCGAAAAAGCTCCGGCCCGACCGGCAGCTTTGAAGGTCCGAAGGAGAGCACTTTGACGCGAACCGGGGAGGAAGGGTCATACAGCCCTGCCCCGAGGACAGATTTATTCTGATCGAAAACGACAGCTACATCACCCGGCTTGCCGTCGCGGGAGATTTTTTCAATGGAATCTTCAAAGAGCCACGGGTGCCCCTGGCGCAAAGCCCTGGCCCCTTTGTCCTTAACCCTGACGGCAATTCTATTCTGAGAATTGCCGCGCGGCAGATTATGCGGCAGCATCATTAAATTATCATCCGTCAGCTATTTGTTGTGCATTTTATGTTAAAAATAAAATAGCCGGCAGAATTTTCCTGCCGGCTATGAAAACGCTCAGGCGTTACTGAAACTTAGTAGCTTCTGCGGTCGCCGCCGCCACTGCGGCCGCCACCGAATCCGCCGCCGCCACTGCGACGTTCGCCGCCACCGAATCCGCCGCCACTGCGACGTTCGCCGCCTTCGGGTTTCGGACGGGCTTCATTCACATTGATGCTTCTGCCGTCGAGATCAGAGCCATTGAGTGCATTGATTTCAGCCGTGGCTTCTTCGCTGTTGGACATTTCGACAAAGCCGAAGCCCTTGGAGCGTCCGGAATCGCGGTCCATGACAACGCGGGCAGATTCGACTTTTCCGTGCGCCTGGAATACTTCCTGGAGTGATGCGTCTGTGGTCTTGAACGAGAGGTTGCCGACATAGAGATTCATTCTTCTTCTTCCTATACGCCATGATGATTATTTTAGAACCGAA
>CAIJKT010000629.1 GCA_903821255.1 uncultured Lentisphaeria bacterium
ATGTTTGTAATGGTAATTGTGCTGGGGCTTGTAGAGTTTTTTCGATCGAGTATAGTGACCCATAGCACACAGGCCCAGACAAATGAGCTGGGGCTTGTAGAGTTTTTTCGATCGAGTATAGTAACCAAGACAGGCGCAAGTTAAAGTAAGCCGGCTGGGGCTTGTAGAGTTTTTTCGATCGAGTATAGTACGTCCGTTGTAAATCGCTGATTTGCAACGGATTTTTTCTTTTAATCGGATAGAAAACCACTAAAAAAGGAGCAGTTGCTCAGGAGGACTCTCCGGTTTTTTTGAAAATCTTCCAAAGAATACGGCCATTTGTTCGAACTGTTTATCGGTAATCATAATGACTCTGACTTCGCCTTCCGGCGGCAGTCCGATACGGATATATCTGGAATATTTTTCGGCATTTTCGCGGGATGCGCAGAATTTGGCGTAAACAGAATATTGAAGCATGGTGAATCCTTCGGCAAGCAGCATTTTACGGAAGCGGGAATATTCACGCCTCTTGTCATCGGTTGTCACCGGCAGATCAAACATTGCGAAAATCCACATATTCTCGATCTTTGAGAGTTTAGGTTTGTTTTTTAATTCCTTTCCCATCTTCATCCGTCTCCCATTCACAGAAAATGTCTTCCGGCAAAATAATATCTTTTCTTTTATTCTCGAAAGTCATGGCGAGAGAAGACGCGGCGCGGGCAAGTGCGTCGAACAGCGTTACCGCTTCGTCATTAAGCGAAACCCTTACCAGAACAGCTTTGATGAGCGCGGCTTTAACCGTTTTGTCCAATTCTTCCGGAATTCCCCCGGCGGCGGCGATTCTGACAACGGCGCGGTCAACCAGCGGCCGGAACGGTTCCATCAGGTCGTCCGCCAGACAGAACGGATTGTAGCGGTTGTGGTGATTAACGCCGATAGTGGGATGAAGCCCGGCGCCGCAAACGGCGCGGGCGACGGCGGAGCGGAGAATGGCATACCCGTAATTCAGCATTGGGTTGAAATCATCGCCAAACCGCTCCCGCTTGAAATCCGGGTTATCCGGAAACAGCGCCTGCCAGTAAATCCTGGCAGCCCTGGCTTCAATGTTGTCCGGATCGCCGGAACGGACTTTGCCGGCCAGCAGTCCGAGTCCGCAGTCATCGCCGTTTACTGCTTTAAGCAGTATGCCCTGATTGCTTACTTTTTCCCGGATAAGCTGCTGCCACAGCCGCTTGATTACCGGCTCCGACGCGGCGGCTTGAAGCCTGAATCGTTCTGTCTGAATATAATGGTGCTGCATCGGGAGCATCATTCCGGCCGGCAAGTGCTTATCGTCACAGACAACGATAATGCCGCCGCTGCCGGTGACCTCGGCCAGCACGGCATGGGTCATGGCCACCGCGCGGTTGGAAATAACCAGTGCGGCGATGTCGGATGTCGGCATCGAATGCTTTTTTCCGTCCGGCAGTTCAATGACCAGCAGATGGTTTTGAATCTTCAGAAATGCCGAAGTCTCAGAAATATCTATGATACGGTCAGTCATTTGCCCTCCTGACCTCTCCCAGCGGAGTGATTGTGACTTTCCGGCAGTTTTTCTTGCGCATGGGATCAGGATAAGCCGTAAACCATTCTCCGCTTTTTTGAACATCCGCCTTTTTTCTGGAGTCAGTATGGCGCACAAACGCTATTTGTTTGGACAATGGAATAGTTCGAACCACACAAATTTCCTTTTTGTCTTCGATATCAACTTCAATGATGTCATTGCAGCAAATGGAGAATTTAAATTTAGTATTTGCGCCAAAATCTTTTTTCACGACAGGCTCTTTCATTTTGAGCCGCTGCTTGGCTACGAGCATGGAAACGACATGGCCTTCCCATTTTATTTCATGCCCTTTTTCGTCGAGTACGGCAACTATCTCCATGTGGTGGTTGTTGCCGGTGACGACTTCACGGGCGCGGTCACCTTCGCCGATGCGAATGGTGTTTTGAGTGCGCTCGATTTTAACGCATTTAATCCGGTTTTCGGCGGAACCGTCCTGCCGCAGCAGCGCCGGGAGATTATCGTCGGATGCAAACGCTTTTTTAGGTTCTTTTATGCCCAGTTCCGCCAGCTTGTCCGCAACCAGTCTCCGGATGGACGGGTCAACAATTTTCTCTACATCGGCGGCGGTAATATCGGTCAGCGGTTTTCTGATATGTTTGACCATAGTTTTTCCGCTGCCCTCAACGGCTGGAAAATCACGGCTGTAAATGGTTTCCTCGTGCAATGCTCCGCTGATTTTGCGTGACGGGCTGTGCGAAACCGTGATTTTGCCGATGGCGGTGCGCAGATCATCAAGGAAATTTGTCCAGTTGCCGACCGGCAGCGGCTCTTCAATCCGCATATTGAAAATCTGTTGTTTTTCCCTGTTCTTGATGAAATCGGTAAGCCGCTTTACCAGCGCGGGGCCGGTCATGGCAATCGCGATGGCATCCACCGCGTGATGGCGGTGGTCATCGCGGTTCTTTTCTCCATCGCCGAGAATGCGGTTCATCCCCCAGGCTTTTCTGACCAGCGCGGTAATGCCGCCGGTCATGGATTGTATGCGCCGCTCGCCGTTATCATCGACTGTTCCGCCGTAAAGCATGGCAACATATTGCATAACGGCCTTTGTCGCATAACGGGTATCGTTAAGCTGACGGGATGAAAAATCTTCGATATCTTCAGTATCGGTCAGCTCAAACAACTCTTTTTTCCTGTTGGCAAGACGGCCCTGAAATTTAGATACCGCCATGAGCATGGTGTTATATCTTGCCTCATCGCCGGAATATGCCTCAAAAGGTGTGCGGTTGCGCTTTACCTTTCTATTTTCTTCATGCCAGCAGAGCGTCTTGTTGGCGAACGAATTGTCCAGACAGCGGCTGTAGGGAATAATATGCTCAATATCAAATTGCGGATTTTCCCCGAATAACGCGTTCATGGAAATCTGCCGTTGTGTATACGGACAGTTCCAGCCGCATTCTTCGGCCAGCAATATCTTCAGGATATCGTCACTTTTTGGTTTTTGTATGCCTAATTGCTCAAACAACAGCGTCTGCGCTCTTTTTCTCGCCGCCTCATTATCGCGGTTGTGTTCAATAATCTTTTTCTTTTCCTTGTTGGAATTTTTCATGTCCCGCGCCAGTTCAATGCGGATTTTATCGGGTTTTCCGTATTTTTCTATAACCGCATTGATAACCTTGCGCACCTGGCTGATTGAGCGCGATACCGCCGGATTGCGCAACTCCAGTTCAGAATCCTCCAGCGACAGCAGCCGGTCATGAACTTTCCCGGCGGTGAAAAATCCCGGATAATGCTTTTTTACCGCAGTCTGGAAAGATATTCCCTGTTCCATGTCCGGCAGCAGTTTCATAATGGCTTTCCGCGAAACCATGCAGTAATCTTCCGGCAGCCGGACATTGACCAGTTCCGCCGCTTTATCACAGTCCAGCCCCCAGCGTTTCATGATGCGCCGGATTAATGCTTCATCGTTTTCAAAACTGTGCAAATCCTGAAGCAGTTCCTCCTTGTCATATTCGTTCATTTCAATCCAGCGGTTGCCGAATACCGGAATCAGGCTGGCATTGATTTCATTGCCTTTCAGCGACTTTTCGCCGCCTTCCTCGATTGAAAAGCGCGCGCCTTTCGGCAAACCGAGCATTTTCCTGGCTTCCGTGATCTTGAGATTGCCATGCCGGTCAAGAGCGCCGGAACATCCTTCCAGCGCCTCGCTGAGGGTATTCCATTCACTGCCGTTCAAATCCCGGACGGCGCCGTCCGGCAAAATAACGCGAAGGTTGTTAATGGTCTGCAAGTATCTGAATTTTTGCGCTTCCGGCCTGTACCATGCGCAACGGCGGACGCCTTTCTCCAAAGTGCATCCGCCAACCAGGCCCTTCGCGCTCTTTAGTTTCCGTTGAAAAAACAATGCCTGATACAACTCGCCGCGAAGTTCAGGAGAAATCAAATCCTTTTGCGCATCGCAGATTTTATTGAACTCGTCAATGAACATCTGCCGGGATGTGTGCAGCGTCCGTATCCGTTTCTGTTGCGGGTCAAGCCTGGAAAAATATTCACCGAGCGTTCGTGCGCCGGATTCGGCAATTCTAGATTCCAGTTCAGAAATCTCTTTTTTAATCACTCCTGAATCCTTATCCTCCAACGTCCGCCTGGAACTTAAAAAGCCGCGGCGCTGCGCCAGTTGGTATAAAACCCTCCCCAGTGCATATTTGTCCAGTTTTTCATCGAGCGCAA
>CAIJKT010000630.1 GCA_903821255.1 uncultured Lentisphaeria bacterium
TATACCCATGAAAACACCGAAAGAACCCTTTTAATTAACTTTTTTTCGGGAAACACATTGACAATTCATGCACACGTGTGTATTATTATGGTAATTACCTGATAACAACGAGACAACAGATGTTGACAATAAAAGATATTGCAGCAAAATTGAATCTGGACCATTCGACCGTTTCAAGGATTCTTAACGGACGGACGGAAAAATATAAATACAGACCAGAGACGATTGAACTGGTCAAGGCGTATGCGGCCGGACATGGTTTCAGGAAAAATTCTGTGGCCTCAGCGCTTAAAAGCGGCAGAGCCGGTTTGATCGGAGTGACGGTTCCGGATGTTGGCAATCCGTTTTTCGGCAAGCTGGCATCACTTATAGATTTTGAATTAAACAGGCATGGCTACCGGATGCTGCTGGCAAATGGCGGCGATTCAATTATCAATGAACGCAAAAATCTGGAAGCGTTTCTTTCCTACCGGGTGGACGGAATTATATATTCTCCATCCAGGCAGCTTCCCTTTGATATGCTCCGCAATACGAATATCCCGGTCATTACGGTGGATAACTGTCTTTCGGACGAACTTCCTTTTGTCGGCCTTGATAATGAGCTGACTTTCGGGATTCTGGCATCGTTCATCAGGACAAAAGGTTATAAAAGTACAGGAATAATCTGTTATGACAGCGGACTGGAGCGCGAAAAAGCATTTCTTACACAGAATTCCGGAAGCTTGAAAGTAATCAGTGCGCCGCGCAACTGTCGGCAGGACGAAACTTGCCGCGACCAGATTGAATGGCTGCTGCAAAACGATTGCGATGTTCTTGCCGGAACCAGTGAACAGACTACGTTGAAACTGCTGGACTATTTTGTTTCAAATGAAATTGACACAGGACAGGGGCCTGCCATCACCGGTTTTCGGGATACCTGCCTGATGGATTATGTCGGAACTAAGTTAACCGGAATCAGGCAGCCGGTTGAGAAATATGCTGACACCGCGGTGCGGATATTGCTTGACGCTATTGATGGCAAACAAGCATCTCAGGAAAAAATCATGTTCCCCGGCGAACTAATAATAAAATCATCATTATAACTTATTTAACAGGAGAGAAATAAAATGAACTCTGAAAAAATGAAACTGGGTTTTATCGGCTGCGGCGGTTTTGCCAGCGGCAATCATATTCCTAACGCAGCGGCCAATCCGAATTTTGAACTGGCGGCATTTTGCGATCTGGACGAATCGCATTTGCGGCAATTAGCGGATATTTATCATCCCGGGTATGTCACGACCGATATGGACCGGCTTTTCGCTGATCCGGAGATAGAGACGATAATTTGTTCGACCAAGCCGGATTTCCGTTTGCCGGTGATGCGCAAGGCGGTCGAGTCCGGCAAGCATCTTTTCGTGGAAAAACCGTTATGTTACAGGCAGGATGAAATCCAGGATATGGTCCGCCTGATGAACGGTGCTGCAATTAAATTCATGGTCGGATTTAACCGGCCTTACAGTCCGCTGATGCAGGATTTGAAGCCTCTCTTCGACAAGTTCAGAGATGGCAATACCACGATAATTTACCGCATCATTGGAGAAGCAAGGCTCTGGCCGAAACATCATTACGATGCAATTGTGCATGACCGTGAGTCTACTATTATCCATGAAATCACCCATATTTTCAACCTCATCAACTGGCTGACCGGGATGACTCCATTCCGGGTATATACTGCCGGCTGCGGCAATATGGACAATATTATTACCTTGAATTATCCGGAGGATATTACCGCGGTAATTATTGCCGGGGATAACGGAACCGCCGGATTTCCCAAGGAAAGAATCGAGATAGATACTAATTTCAGTGTGATTGCCGGGGATGAATTCGTCGAACTGAATGTTTACGGGCATGACGGTACCAGAATAAAACGGACTTATGATTACAAAATGGCGGGACAGCGGTTGAATAATTCGATTGGTGAAGCCGCTGCCAATGCCTGGAACTGGCGGCAGTCTATCACTGAAGAGGAAAAAGCCAGAGGATACTATTATGAACGCCAGGTAAAAGTTGACAAAGGTCATTACAATGAATTGGAGATGTTCCGCCGCTGGATCAGGAATGGTGAATCGTCGCAGACGGATGTTTTCCAGGGGGCCATTGCCAATCTGACAGCCTGGATGGCGATTGAGTCATGGGAGAAAAAGGCGCCGGTGGAAATGGATTTTTCTTATTTATACAAACTTTGACGCGTGAGTATAAACTAAAAAAACATTTTTTAACTTTTGGGCTGAGAAAAGATTTGCTGAAACAAATGGTTCAAGCTGTGAAAAACAGACTCGAAAATATTACGGACGGGCTGGACAAGAACATATTTCACTACCGTCGCGCCTTCTTCGGAAATCTCGACGGTGGTCTGAGTACGCGAGCCCCGGCTTGCGAGTGCTGCTTGAACAACTTCTTCCCGGTTGTTTCGATCCGGAGTATTTTTGGGCGGAGTACTCGTGGACGCGGCGGGTGCAATATCCTGCCGGGCAGGAAGTGAATTCGAACTTTTTTCATTTTGTGCATCCGATGCTCTTGCAGGAATAATGACTGGCTGTGTGACTTCAGATTGTTCAGGAATGATGAAGAAACTATGGCATCTGCTGCATCTGGCTTTCTGATTGGCAAAGATTTTAGGCAGCCGGTACTTCTGGCTGCATTCATGGCACCGGAAAGTGATTCTATCCCGCAGACTGTCTTCCGACATGTCTGAATGCCTCGGAACGACAAGGATTTTCTTGCATTTGGCGCATTCTGCCGCGATTCCGGCAAAATCTTCCGCCAGCCGGTATTTCTTATTGCACAATTTACAACGGAAGATGATATCGCCCGGCTTTTTATCTTTTCCTGACGCGGAATATACTTTAACGGTGGCAACTTGCACCCCGTGCGTTGTTTGGCCGGATTCTCTAATGTCCATTTCGCTTTTCATCGGAATCTCCATGATGCCGGGAGAGAATATGCATTCCTGGCACTCCCTGCCGGATTCATCATCCAGTTCGCAATTTTTTAATTTCTACGCAATGACATTTGATACCCATGAAATAAATATTTATCTCTGCATGGTTATCACTTCAGAAGTCATTTAATCATAATTACATCTAAAACTTTCAATTCAATATTATATCATCGAAAAGACATTATGAAAAGTCCTGAATTAAAAAAAACAGATTATTTGCAAGACTCAGGCAATGTGCTTATCGTTCATCGCCGGAGTGAGCTTGGTGCCGATCAAAAAACTCTCTGGCGTATGATTGGAATTTATGATTAGTGAATGATGAATGACGTAAAGCAATGAATCATGTTATTATTTTTTATTATTTTATTTGCATGGAAACGGGTAATCCATTTGCAATATTTCCGATATAACACAAGATTATCTATAGGGAAAAACATAAGCAAACTTAGAGAAAATCAGGAGAGACGCATGGGCGGTGCGATAAAATTGCTGGTAATAATCCAATGCGATCTGGTGCTGCA
>CAIJKT010000631.1 GCA_903821255.1 uncultured Lentisphaeria bacterium
GAAATTCTTTAACGAGAAAGGACTTGTATAAGGTATTAATGGTATTTTTTTTGGAATTGGCCTGGTGATACTGCAGATGTAAATCGACTGCCTATGTAACTTTCATGGTGCACCTCCTGTAATTTTGGGAAATAGCGGGAATGGCCTACAGGTTATGATGCCATAAAAAGCAGGACTGGTGGCCGTTGGAGGTGAAGGGCGATCAGGAATAAGCTTAACCCAACAAGGGTACTCTCATACCAAGGCTTGCCAATGGAAATCTTGTAGGCTTAGAATCAGTTTCGATTCTTTTTCTACCCTAACTTTCGGCCCATCGTTGAGTGTTATCCGTGGTGGATTTTCCACTTAAGGGCTTGTTCAATTTGCCTGAGTCACTTCTCTCCGCATCGGTACTCTCGTCCTCGTGGTTTCTCTGCTTAGATTTCTTCCGTGGTGTCGCAACGACAGATTCCCTCGTTCCCCACGAAAGTCAGGACCACGTTCACGCCACTTCTATGCCGATTCACTCTTTGGCATTGCTGGCCTCCAAACTGATCCTGCTCATGATGCATGCCCGACAGGAGCCGGAGCGCATACGCGCTGCATCCGACAAGCTCAGCACGCCAACGAAGTTGTCTGGCTCTCCTTTAAAAACAAAAATTCGGTGCAACTGGGAGAAAATGAGTTGTTGCAACGCATTTTCCAGACACTCTTCCTGATTCACTCTTTGAATCGGGGTATTCATAATCTGAGAAGCTGCCAAATCTGTTGATACTCCACGACGATACGCCAGGATGAGATCGGTTTTGGATACCACTCCGGCTGGCCTATCTTCTTGATTGCGGATGAGAACCGCACCTATTTTGTTGGCTGACAGCCCTTCCATGATAGTCATGAGTGTGTCGTAAACGCCAAAAGTCGTTACCGAAGGAGTCATGATTTCCTTGACCTTAAAACGTCGAGTCCCTCCGGAACCCTCCGAACGCCTGTTATGCTGCCAACGACTTTGTGGGCACTCCCGGCAATACGTGTACAACACTCCGACGATATCAGGGTAGGCAATAACCCCAGATACCTTTGCCGTGGCATTGTGAACATAGAGTCTATACACCCTGCTGTCACGCATGGTGTTCAATACCTGCTCTAGGGATTCATCCTCCCGGCAAAACAGGGGAGGGGAGCTCATGATATCCACAACAGGAGTCTCGATTGGCAACCTGGCATAGTAGGCGCCCATGATATCGGTTTTGGAGACCACCCCGGTTATTGTATCCTGCTCATCGGAAACCAGCAGGCCATTCACCTTGAACTTGATAAAATGCCGAATGCACTGTTCCAGCGAAGCCTCAGGAGGAAGTTTGACGATTTGCCTCCGCATTGCCGTTTTTACGACGAGTTCGGAAAGGATATTCGTGTTGCGTATAGTTCCCATATTTTATCTACCGGTACATCTTCAGGTAAGTTGATCCACGATGTGATGGAACACATCAGAGATGTATATAATACCCTGTATATGATCATCTTCAATCACCGGTAACCGGCGCACATGTTTTTTTATCATGACATCCAGCACCAGGAGCAGGTGGGTATCCGGCGTGACGCTTATTATTTCCGACGTCATGATGTCTGCAACCCTAACATTGCGCGCCTGTGCACATGAAGAGGCGATCATCCCCGAAATATCCAGATCCTCCATCATGCCCCAGATGTGGACATGTTTGGGGCGGATAAAGAGCAGGATATCATACATGGAAAGCATGCCTACCAACTTGCCGCTGTTATCCGTGACCATCATGCCGAACAGCTTTCGCCCTTCTTCCGCGCCGGCAGATTTAAATATTTTTACTGCTTCTGAGATTGACATTTCCTCATTCAGCGTGTGGAATTGCCTGCTCATAATATCCTTAGCCAGCTCTTTCATTGCACGTCTACTATGCTGATTGATGTTGATAAAAAATCATTCGCCAAGGTGTATTTCTTGCCCTGGCGAATGGGTGGATCACCTTCAAGAAATTGTTCATCTCAGCTCTTTCCTGTGAGCCTCCCATTTGAAGGGTAAAAATAAACAGAGAAGTATTTTCATGGTGCCCAAGGGTGGATTACTGAGTATAGGGCCAAGATTTTTCTTGAAAAATTCTATCTCGCTCATTCGTTAAAAGCAAGGAGGTTTTAACAATGCGTCCTTAGCTCAACAATACGATAGGGCTTATACAGGTAGGCCAAGGAAATATCGGTTGGCCTACGAACAGGACCTGGCCCTTGTCGTAACCGCTGGTCAGGATAACCCGAATATC
>CAIJKT010000632.1 GCA_903821255.1 uncultured Lentisphaeria bacterium
CTTCAGCACCAGCGGATGATCTTTCAGGCCGTTCATGACAATCGCGGCATTCCGCTTTCTGTTGGTTAAATTCCATGAATCAAGTCTGGCCAGTTCGCACAATCCGATCTGCGACTGCATTTCAGTCATGCGGACAGTGAATCCGACGCGTTTGTGGATATACATCAGCTTGCCTTCCATTTCCAGCAGGTTAAGACGTTCTTTTACGTCATAACCGTGATCGCGGAACGAGCGGCATTCCCAGGCCAGATCGTCATCATTCGTCACAACCATGCCGCCTTCGCCGCCGGTGGTGAAATGCTTGCTCTGACAGAAACTGAAGCAGCCGACATCGCCGACGGTGCCTGCCTTTTTACCGTTGTAAACCCCGCCGAAACACTGGGCGCAGTCTTCAATCACTTTCAGATTGTGTTTCTTCGCGATCGCCAGAATCGGTCCCATATCAGCGACCACGCCGTACAAATGAACGACGATGATAGCTTTAGTATGTTCGTTGATTAACGCTTCAATCGCTTTCGGGTCAATAGTGTGATCTTCCGTAACATCCGCGAATACCGGCAGCGCTCCCGCCTGCATGATGCAGAACGATGATGCAATAAATGAATAGCTCGGACAGATCACTTCATCGCCGGGGCCGATGCCGAGCGATGCTACCGCGATATGCAGCGCTGCGGTACCGTTTGATGCGCTGATCGCATTCCGGCTGCCGATCCATTTCGCCCATTGCTTTTCAAATTCCTGTCCGACTTTGCCGGTCCAGTAGTTGACCAGGCCGCTGCGCAGCGGTTCCATCGCTTTTTGAATTGTGGACTCTTCGAATGAAGGCCACATCGGAAATTTACCGCCGAATACTTTCTGCCCGCCGTCAATTGCCAGTTCCGCCATTTTTCCATCCTCCGATGCTGGTGTTATCGTCTTAAATCAATCCATTAATAGAAATCTTCCATTATGTCATAACATATATAATAATAGAAGTTTTCCATTATTCCACTATTTTTTACAAAAAAGACGAAAAAAAGTTTTGATATCAGCAATGATTTATCCAAAATATAAATTCCTTAAATCCCGGAAAATGTAATTTATTTCACCTAAAGCTCTTTTCCCGCTCTTGATAAAGCATCTATGCAATATTATACTATTCTTGTTGTTCACTATATTAATCTGTATGCGAAAGTTGTGTAATCATTAAGTTAATGCAATAAACAAAGCAGTTCAGCTGTTTTCACGGCTTTACGGGAGTATAAAGTTATGGGTTCTAACGATATCACGGTCGCGTCCAATATTAAGGAAAAGTCGATTTCAATTGCAGCGCCGCCAGTTGCGTCCCTGGTTGCAACCTCGGCAGATGTTCCGCAATCTCAGTCTCCGGTTCAGCCGCCTCAACAACTGATTTACGGTAAAGTGCCGGAAGAACCGACCCAGGACGCGGTTGAAGGCATTAAATTCGACTTCAACGACGGCATCCGCATCAAATTCCCGAACGACGGCTACCGGGTCTGCTTTTCCGATCTGGACACCGGGATTATCCTGTATAATGCCGACGTTGCGGCTGGCGCCATGGTCACCAGCGTCAAGAAGTTTTTCATCCGGTTCCGTCTCCAGATCTACCGCAGAGGCGAGGATAAACCGATATTTGAACATGATTACAATGCGGAAAACAAGCAGGTGATGATCCAGTTGCCGGTGGGAACTATCGGCGATTCTGTCGGCTGGTTTTCGTATGTGGAGCGTTTTCAGCAGAAACACAAATGCCAGGTGTTGTGCGTGATGACGCCGTGGATCGCCGATCTGTTCCGCGAAACCTATCCGCAACTGAAATTCATCACCAGCGAGGAAACGCTTAATTATTCGCCCTATGCCTGCTACTACCTGGGGCTGTTTTTCAAAGGCAACGTGGACCACCAGCCTTCGGATTTCCGGTATGTCGGCTTGCACCGTACCGCCGGCTATATTCTGGGGGTGGAGCCTTCGGACATTCCGCCGCGGATCAAATTTGACTCCAAGCGCAAGATCAAGGAACCTTATGTCTGCATCGCAGTACAGAGCAGCAGCCAGGCCAAACACTGGAACAACCCCAACGGCTGGCGTGAAGTCGTCAAATTTCTGAAGGACAGCGGCTACCGGGTGCTGTGCATTGACAAATCTCCGGCAGGCGGCCAGGGCATTGTCTGGAACCAGATACCTAACGGCGCGGAAGATTTTACCGGGGACAAACCGTTGCAGGAACGTGCGGATCTGCTGCATCACGCCGACTTTTTCATCGGGCTGTCCAGCGGACTAGCCTGGCTGGCATGGTGCTGTCATGTTCCGGTGGTGCTGATCAGCGGATTCACTCATCCGCTGAATGAGTTTGAGACTCCGTACAGGGTCATCAATTACCACACTTGTCACAGTTGCTGGAACGACATGCGGATTGATTTCGATCATTTTGATTTTCTCTGGTGCCCGCGGCACAAAAATACGGATCGTCATTTCGAATGCACGCGCTTGATTTCATCCGATCAGGTCATTAACACCATCAAGCGCATACCGAAGTTCCAGCAACACGTGAATCAGCCGAAATAAAAAGGTTAACATAGCGCGAGGGATAAAAAATGGCATTTACTCCAATCATATCATCCCAGACGGTGAGCGACGAAATTGTTAATTCAGGCTTCCAGTACACCATCGCCGGGAGCACGTCAGAAAATACAACTTTCCCTGATGCCGGTTATCAGGCGCTTCCCGCTGCCGGAAATGCCGATAATGCGGCAGCCGATACGGATAATAATTACAGCCGGCAGGATAAAATTTTTACCAGCGGCATTGCCCCGGAGTCCGGGCCGCCGGAATGCGAAAATATCAATAGTACCGCAGCCATTCCCGATGTGGTTGACTTGCCTGCACCCTTGACGCTTCCGGCATTCAGCAGCGATGCGGACGCTTCGCCGTCAGCTTCCAGAAATGCCGCGGGAGCCGGAGCTGAAAGCAATATTACCGTCACCGCAGCAGAAGCGGTGTTCGCCGGAAACGCAAATATTTCAGTTGAAGTCACTTCTGGAAACTCAACAGATTACAAAATTCTTACATCCGGCGGAGGCATCAATGCAGAGCCGGCCGCCAATTTCGCCAATTATATTATTTCCGGCAGTAATGCTTCGACTAATTTAACAACTTCCGCGACTTTGAGCGGAACTGGAACCTACCGTGTCGACAACACCAGTCTCCGGGCGATTGATGCCGACAAGACTGGCGTTGACGACACGAATCTCTGCTGGGCCGGTACCGCGTCCAACATGCTTTACTGGGCGGGATGGGGAAAGGACACCGGCAGCCTGACAGTTTCGCGCGAAGATGATCTGCTGACCTATTTCCAGCAGAACTTTACCGATAAAGGGGGCTGGATCGAGTCCGGAATTGAATGGTTTTTAGATGGAACATACAATGGCTACGAAGATAGCAGCGCAGCGCAGTTAGAGAAAAGCGGCGGCGGCGGCTTTTTCCCCAGCATTACAGTTTCCGACTACCTTCGCGTTGATCGCGAATCAACGACAGTCATGACCAGCCTGGATACTTTTTTGAAAAGCGGAGATGTCTGCGGACTGAGTGTTTCGTGGCACGACGATTACGGTTACCGCATCGGCGGTCACGCCATCACCTGCTGGGGGTTTACATATAATACCAGCGTTTCCCAAAGTAATAAGAGCTATTATACCGGAGTTTGGATTTCGGATTCAGACGACAACTACGGAGAAGGCGTGAACGCCCCGGACATTATCCGTTACTGTCCTGTCAGTTGGAGCAGTGCAGACCAGACTTACATATTGACTTATGAGCCCAACTATTACGGCACCATCGACGGCGTTATCGGGCTGGCTCCTGAAAGCGGCTACCAGCAGGAAGTATATACCGTAAGTGTTTATAACACGGTATCCGGAGAAACGGTGCATGACGGAACTCAGACGGTTTTTGCCGGCGGCGTGACGCTCGATAATATTATAATGAATGCCGGGGTTCAGATTGTATCTTCCGGCGGCGTAACTTCCGGCACCGTCATCAGCTCCGGCGGCAGTCAGATTGTGTCCGCCGCGGGCGCGGCGGATTCCACCGTCATCAACTCAGGAGGCAATCAGTATGTGTCTTCCGGCGGAACAGAGAATTCCACCGTCATCAACTCCGGAGGAAATGAGTTCGTTTTCGCTGCCGGAACGGGGAATTCCGCCACCGTTAACTCCGGCGGCAGCCAGATTGTCTCATCAGGCGGAACAGCGACTTCCACCACCATCAACTCCGGCGGCAGCCAGATTGTTTTCCTTGCCGGAAAGGCGAATTCGACCGCCATCAATGCGGGCGGCAGTCAGATTGTGTCATCCAATGGAGCGGCGAGTTCTGCTGTGATAAACGGCGGGCAGTATATATGCTTTGGCGGAGCGGCAACCGGCGCCATTGTTAATAATGGAGGAGCGCAAAATATATCTTCCGGCGGGGTGGCGAATTTAACCACCATCAACTCCGGCGGAAATCAGTCAGTCTCCTCCGGCGGGGCGGCAAATTCCACGACCATCAACTCCGGCGGCAGTCAACTGGTCTCCTCCGGCGGAATGGCGACTTCCACAAACATCAACAGCAACGGTTTGCAATGGATTTACTCCGGCGGTTCCGCCAACGTTATTTTTCAGCAGGACGGGGCTGGAGTTGTGGCATATACCGGGGCGAAAATCACCAGCGGAATCAATTCACGGGTTGATGGACATAGAGCATTTTCCATCGTTAGCGGCGTCGCCAGCAATTTTCTGCTGGAAAATGGCGGACGGTTATATGTATTATACGGTAATTCCGCGGTTGATACGATAATCGCTTCCCGCGGCAGCATGTACATATCTTCCGGCGGAATGGCGAATTTAACCACCGTCAACTCCGGCGGCAATCAGTTAGTTTACTCCAGCGGCACGGCAAACTCCACGACCGTCAACTCCGGCGGCAGTCAGATTGTGTCTTCCGGCGGAACGGCGAATCTAGCCACTATCAACTCCGGCGGCAAGCAATATGTCTCTCCCGGCGGCACAGTTCACAATATTGTTGTCAGCTCCGGCGGCAGCATGTATGTATCTTCCGGCGGGAATGCAACCGGAACGCTCACCATCGCAGGCGGCGATGTTATTCTGGCCAATGCGGCGGCATTCAGCAGCCTGACATCGGTCTCCTACATTCTGGCTGCGGCTAAAACTAATGATGTGCTGCTTACAGTTAACGGGGGAACTTTAGGTACTGTCGCAACCGCATATTCGCTGATCCTGGACAATGCGGCGGCAGGTTCATACATCCTGGCCGACAGTGCTGACCTGAACAGCATGAAAACTAAAACGTTCTCGGTGACCTATGACAGTCAGACATTAAATCTGACAGTTGGTTCCAGCTACACTTTCAGCAGCGGCGACAAGCTGTCGTTGAATTTCACCAGTTCCACCCGCGACCAGATAACCGCAGTATTAGCTTCCATACCCAAGATCACGGTGACAACGGTCTCCGATGCCGGAGAGCCTGATAAAGACGGCACACTGCGTATCAGCCGAACGGGCAGTACCGCCAATGCGCTGACCGTTTATTTCAGTATCGACGGCACCGCAACCAACGGCAGCGATTATACTCTCAAGAACGGCACTACCGGCCTGACCAATTCCGTGGTTATTGCCGCCGGACAGTCATCCGCGGACATCACAGTCGGCATTATCGATGACGCCATTATTGAAGGCACCGAAACTGCTGTTATGACCTTGACTGCCAATGATGCCTATTCCTTTCTGGATGCGACATCCAGCGCCACCGTCAATGTCGGCGACAATGACGATACCGTCGCGCCGACGCTTCCGGGCAATTTAAAACAGACGGTCACCGCCAGGGATGTGGCATTCGACTGGGCGGACAGTTCTGACTCCGGCAGCGGCCTGAGTAATTATCTGCTGCAATATGCCCTGAACAATCAATTCACCGGGGCGGTTCAGCAGTCGGTTACCGTCAGCAGCGCCGATCTTTCCAATCTGGCCGAAGGCGTTTACTACTGGCGGGTCCAGGCTGCGGATAAGGCCGGGAATGTCAGCGACTGGGTTTCCGGCGGCAGTTTCGCGGTTGACACCACTGCGCCGTCTGTTCCAGTGACATTGACTCAAACCGCTAACGGCAAAAATATAACGTTCGACTGGGCTGACGGCTCCGATGCCACCAGCGGCGTCAAGCAGTATGAAGTACAAATCGACGACAACAGTGATTTCAGCAGTCTGGTCAGCACGCTGACCCCGGCAGAAAGCATTGTGACGGCAACCGGATTGCCAGACAGCTATTATTACTGGCGGGTCAGAACTCTGGATAATTCCGACAATTACAGCGACTGGAGCAGTGTTTCAAGCTTTATGTTTGACTCCACGCCGCCGACAGTTCCAGGCGGCCTGCTCAGGAGCGTTTCCAGAAATAGCGTCGTTTTCGACTGGTCTGACAGCTCTGATGCCTACGGCGTGGCCAAATATAATTTGCAGATTGATAACAATAATGATTTCGGCAGTCCGGTAAGTGACACGCTGCTTAAAGCCAGCAACAGTTCAGTCAGCAGCATGGCCGACGGAATTTATTACTGGCGCGTCAAGGCTCAGGACAATACCGGCAACTGGAGCGCATGGACGGTTGGCGACAGCTTCACGGTGGACACCACCAAACCAACCGTGCCGGCCGGCCTGACCAGGACGCTTAACGGCAAAAATGTGGCGTTGGACTGGAATGACGCTTCCGATGCCACCAGCGGGGTCAAACAGTATGAAGTTCAGGTAGATAACAGCAATAGTTTCACGACTCCGGAATACTTTAAACAAGTTGCCGCCAGTCAGGCGTATGTGGAGAACCTTGCGGCCGGATCATATTACTGGCGCATCCGCACTCAGGACAACTCAAGTAACTGGAGCATCTGGAGCGAGGTGGCAAATTTCACTGTGGAGCTGGCGCCGCCGACTGTTCCGGCCGGTTTGAAACAGACGGTCACCGGGAGCAGTGCGGCTCTGGATTGGAATGATTCGACCGACGCCAGCGGCATCAGCCTGTATGAGATACGGGAAGACAACAACAGCGACTTCAGCAGTCCGGAATACTCTAGACAAGTTGCTGTCAGCGAGGCATCCGTGACAAATCTCGCACTCGGAACCTATTACTGGCAGGTACGCTCGCTGGATAATTCCGGCAATTACAGCGCCTGGAGCAAATCATCTTCATTCATTGTTACACCGGTTGATACTGTCGGCAATACTACATCCGATGCGAATGTCATTGGCGAACTTGCCAGCGGAGTCGTTGCCGAACGCAGTGAATGGGTTGGTTACGGCGATCCGGCTGATTACTATAAACTGACGCTGACCAATGACGGCGCGCTGACTCTGAACTTGACCGGCTTGAGTGGCGACGCCAATCTTTCGCTGCTGGATAACAAGGGCAAGGTGCTGAAGACATCAGCTAACAAAAAAACTGCCGATGAAACAATCGCCATGCCGCTGCTGGCCGGTGATTATTTCGTTAAGGTTGCGCCTGCCGACGGCGGCAAGAGCACCGTCAACAACACCACGTATACGCTGAGCAATAAGGTTGATTATTTCCCTGGCGATAACGCCGGCGATACTTCATCCGGAGCAAATGTTATTGGCGAACTTGCCGACGGAGTCGTCGTCACACGCAGTGAATGGGTTGGTTTCGGCGATCCGGCTGATTACTATAAACTGACGCTGACCAATGCAGGGGCACTGACGCTGAACTTGACCGGGTTGAGCAGCGACGCCAACCTGACGCTGCTGGATAGCAAAGGCAAAGTGCTGAAGACATCAGCTAACAAAAAAACTGCCGATGAAGTAATCTCCACGGCTTTAGCCGCCGGTGATTATTTCGTTAAGGTTGCGCCTGCCGACGGCGGCAAGGGTACCGTTAACAACACCAATTACACGCTGAGTAATTATTTCCTGGCAGAAACCGCCGGCAATTCCTTTGCCGCCGCCGTCGAACTCGCTTCCGCTGGAACGGTTCATGGCTGGGTGGGGACAGGCAACAAGGAAGACTATTACAAAATCGAGGTGCTGGCGAACGGTGCAACCATAACCGGCGGCTTGAGCGGATTTGCTTCAAACATCAACCTTTATGTATATGACTACAAACATAAACTGGTTACGTCTTCCACCAAGTCCGGACTGAATCCCGAGTCAATAGACAGCGGCGCCGGAAAGATCAATGCCGGCACATATTATGTAAAGGTAATGCTGGCGGGAACCGCCTCAACCGAGTATGACCTGAATTTCAATCTTACCCAGCCCGGCGGCCTGAGTCTGTCCGGCTCGTTGACCGGCAGTGCGGATACCGGGCTGACTGGCGAACCGCTGAAGAAAGACCAGGGAATTTTAGCAAGTTGATGACGGAATAATTTGAAACATGTCAGCTCTGGGTTCATAATATTCCATAATCTCATGCTGCAGGAATTCCGGTATGCCTGCGGACTGATATTTGCTCAAAAAAATATTCCGGGATGGAAAAACATGCATATGGATGGTATTTTCTACGAATATTAAAAAATATGCGAAAAAAGGAAAATTAGAATGAAGAGACGGATTTATACCGACGGGGTTGAGGCAATCAGCTTCAGTGAAGGCATGGTGAGAATTGACCTGTTCAATGTTCTGCAGGGCAAAAATAACGAACCCGGCAAGGTACAGGAACGGGAAGTTACAGATGAACTGATAATGACTTCCCAGGGCTTTCTCCGCTCATATTCCGCGATGGAAAAGCTGGTAAAACAATTGATGGACGCCGGCGTGGTTCAACGCAACGATGCGGCGGAAAATAAGCCGGCGGCGGTTGCTCCGGAAAATTCATCTCCCAATTTTAAATAATATGTTACGGGCGGCTTTTTGATGGACAAATCTTCGGAGAAGCAGATCTTTACCGGCATCGAATGCTTGCGCGCGGTGGCGGTGAATTTCTGCCATGACATAAACTTTGCGGCGTTATTAACCCCGAAACTCTTCGAATTGTGCCAGAATTCGGAACAGGCGGGAATTCTGGAACTGGCGGGGATTCTGGAATTGGCGCCGGAACTTTGCACGGAGCCGGATTTTCCGGCAGCCGTCGGCGATTACCGCGGGCCATTGCTGATCCTGCTTAAAAACGGCAACTGGGTGTGCGCCATCAATACCGACGAACTTAAATCCAATGCGGAAGACGTACTTGTCTGCGACCCGCTGGCGGTCGGGAAAAAATTCATTTCCGTCCAATACGACAAACTCACCGGAAATTACGGCGGGAAAGTTGTAAAATTCAAACTTCTTCTTACCGGCAAGGAAGCGGGCAATACAGCATTGTACTGCCTGACCGCGATTGGACGGCATCACGGCCTGGATATTAATGTCCGCCGCCTGCTGCACGAATATGCCGTTGATACCAAAGAAATCTCCGAGCGGCTGATTTTCAAGATTGCGCATGATTACGGCATGAAGGGCAGGAAACAGCATCTGTCCTGGGAAAGACTGGCCTCGCTGGGAGAGGCGTTTCCGGTTATGGCCGAAAAACTTGACGGCGGATATGTCATTCTCTGCGGCTGCCGGGAAAAAGACGACGTGGTGCAGATTGTGGCAGTCGATCCGTCAGTGCCGATGAAGCCCGGGGAAAGTTTTGTTTTCTGGAGCCGTGAGGAATACGCCGCAACATGCAACGGCAAAATTCTGCTGGTTAAACGGATTTATTCATTGCTGGATGAGAAGCAGCCGTTTGGAATTATGTGGGTTGTTCCGGAATTCATCAAGATGAAAGGAATATTCGGCCAGATCGCGCTGGCTGTAGTGCTGATGAGCGGCGTGGCGCTGATCACGCCGCTGTTCTTCCAGATTGTGGTTGACAAGGTGCTGGTGCATGCGAGCTACACCACGCTGAATGTGCTTGGCATCGGCATCATCATCGCGCTCTGCTTCAATGCGTTCATTGAATTCCTCCGGGGTTATCTGCTGCTCCACGCGACCAACAAGATCGATATCCGGACGGCAACAAGGACGTTTGACCATCTGATGCAGCTCCCGGTTAATTTTTACGAAAAGATTTCCGCCGGGGTATTGATCAAACACATGCAGCAGACGGAAAAAATTCGCGGATTCCTTTCCGGAAATTTGTTCTTCACGATTCTTGAGTTGTCGTCACTGGTGGTATTTATCCCTTTCCTGCTGATTTACAGTGTCAAGCTGACGATTGTCGTGCTGGGCTTCTCATTGCTGATGGCGGGAATCATCGCCTTGATGATCAAGCCGTTCCAGACCAGGTTGCAGGAGTTATATCAGGCGGAAGGCAAACGCCAGGGCATGCTGGTCGAGGCGATTCACGGCATCAACACCATAAAATCGCTGGCGCTGGAGCCGGTGCAGAAGAAGAAATGGAGCGATTCGACGGCATTTGCAATCACCCGCTATTTCAGGGTTGGCAAAATTTCATTGACGGCCAAGAGCATCAGCCAGTTGCTTGAAGCATTGATGGCGGTAGCGATTATCTGGATTGGCGCGCTCAGCGTGTTCGAGAAAGAAATCACGGTCGGCGCGCTGATTGCGTTTCAAATGCTCTCCGGCAGGGTGACCGGGCCGCTGGTCAAAGTGATCTCGCTGATTCACGAATACCAGCAGACCGCGCTGTCGGTCAAAATGCTGGGACAGGTGATGAATTCCCCCGGCGAACCGGCCGGCGGAGGAGTGCAGAATCCGCTGCAGGGCAATATCAGTTTTGACAGTGTTTCATTCCGCTACACGCCGGAAAGCAGATACGTGATAAATAACCTGACCTGCGAATTTAAAGCCGGCAGTGTTATCGGGATTGTCGGACGCAGCGGCTCCGGCAAGACCACGCTGACCAAACTGCTTCAGGGACTGTATCAGATACAATCCGGAATCATCCGTTTCGACGGCATTGATCTCAAGGAGATCAGCAAGGCGCATCTGCGCAGCAGCATCGGGGTCGTGCTGCAGGATAATTTCTTTTTTCACGGCACCGTCCGGGAGAATATTTCCATTACCAAGCGCAATGCCACGCTGGAGGAGATAATTTACGCGGCAAAACTGGCGGGCGCGGATGAATTCATTCAGGAAATGCCCCGCGGGTACGATTCGCTGCTGGAGGAAAACGCCTCCAACCTGTCAGGCGGGCAGCGGCAGCGGCTGGCACTCGCCAGGGCATTGCTGACCAACCCCAGGATTCTGGTCTTCGATGAGGCGACCAGCGCCCTGGACCCGGAAAGCGAGAATGTCATTCAGAACAATTTGGCGGCGATGGCGCGCGGCAGAACTTTGATTATCGTTTCACACCGCCTTTCGATTATTCACGGAGCGGACAGAATCATGGTGCTGGACAGAGGCGACATGACCGCATTCGCGCCTCACAGCGAACTGGTCAAACAGCCGGGGATTTACCAGGATTTCTGGCAGCAGCAGATGGGGAGATTCTTATGAGCGACAAAACTGCAAAAACATTAACTCCGGAAATGCTGGATTATCAGCCTGACGCGATTGAACTTGAACATTCCGGACTGCCGTGGCTGGGGCGTTACGGCATTCTTTCCGTGCTGGTGTTTTTCGTCCTTGCAATAATCTGGGCATCGGTCTGCCATGTGGACAAAATCGTAATCGCCAATGGCAAATTAATCGCATCCACCAACAATATTGTAATGAAACCGCTGGAACGCTCCGTCATTAAAAAAGTTAATGTTGAAGTCGGCCAGACGGTCAGTAAAGATCAGACATTGATTACTTTTGACCAGACGTTCAACCAGGCGGACGTTGATCAGCTCAAAGAACAGTTGCGAAGCCTGACGGCGCAGGCCAACCGGATGCGGGCGGAATTTATGGAAAAAGATTATTTGAAAATGATTGACCCCAATAACCGGGATGAAGTCTGGCAGGCATCCATATTCGCCAAACGCACTAAATTCTACACCGAAAAAATGGCGTACTACGCCGAGAATATCAAACGCCTGAATGCAATGCAGGACACCACCCGGCAAAGCGTGGCGAAACAGCAGGAACGGCTGGAAACGCTGCTGCGCATTGAAAAGATGCTTGAAGGATTGCAGGAGCGGAAGACCGTATCCCTTAAACAACTGCTGGAAACCCAGATTTCGCGTCTGCAAATGGAAGGCGAAACGGATAATCTGCGGAATAAACTGAATGAGTCGGACCACGAAATTCTGTCCGAAAAAGCCGGTCAGAATTCATTCGTCGCGGAATGGTACAAAAGCATTACGGAGGAAATGGTCAAAACCGAGCGGGAATTGAATACCGTCAAGAAGGATCTGGAAAAAGCCGAGCGGCTTAACTCGCTGATTTTTATGCGCTCTCCGATGGATGCGGTAGTGCTGGACATCGCACAGTTTTCAGAAGGCTCCGCCGTGCGCGAAGCCGA
>CAIJKT010000633.1 GCA_903821255.1 uncultured Lentisphaeria bacterium
AAACGACAGGAAATGCATCGGCCAGCTTTCAATTGGATAAACAAAACGGCCGGGGTTGCGGTTTTTCTCTCTCAATATCCCGCCAAGCACCCCGCCGGGAAAGACCACGTCCGCCGTGCCGGGGGCGGCCACGGTCAAAAACACTGGAAATTCGACATCCCGCAAACCGTACCTGGAGCTTTTATTCTGAACATCAATCCGCCATTCACTTTCGCCGTCCGGTTTCAGCAAAACTGTGGCGGTGACATCCACCGCATTTTTCTCTTCGGCCAGCGCCATATTCTTCCAGGTAAATGTCATCTGCTCCGACCCGTCAGCTAATTTTTCACTGGAATTTGCAGCGATGGCGGGAGAGAGATTGCTGAGCGAGACTTTGTCCGGCTGTCCCTGCCCTGCAAAGTCGAGTCTCCAGAAACCGTCCTTTTGCGCGGAAAGTTCAGGAAATACAAAACGCGCTTTACCGCTGCCGTCAGCGATTTTAAGACAGGAGAACCCGTCCCGGGCTGAAGCAAATGCGACCGTTGTATTGTCATTTTTCAAAACGATATCAGATACTGCGTTTGCCGCACAAATCCCGGAAGCGATAATCACTGCCGTCAGGAAACATGCTTTGAATTGTCTCGTAAATTGCATTTTTTTCACTTTTTAAGATTTTCCTGTTTATAAATTTAACATTATGACATTATCAGTGGATACGGCGGCATAAACTCATACCATCTCCGGCTATTACTGTTTTACTTATGCAATCCTTCGGAAGCGTTGATTGTAATATCAGACGGCACAGCTGGCGCAAGCGTGATAATAACGGCGGAGAAATCCTTCAGGAAAAAGGCGGTCTCTTCTGTTAAAAATCACAATACACATGGAATTGGAAAATGTCTTCACGAAACCGCGGCGGAAAATTCCGCCGCGATTAAACAATTACCGCTATAGCCATAGGTAAGAGCTGCTGTAAACGCCGGAACCGCCTGCGGCAAAAGCACCGTTGCTGTTGGTGGCCGGATTCGGGCAATCCTGCGGTTTGACAGAAGTTTTCGCATGCTTGTCAACATAAAGCACATTCGCGGTTTTGTTGTGGTTGAACCCGATTGTATTGGATGCGGGCGCGTCCACCGGCCTGATGCTCCAGGTTCCGTTCGCCATATACTGATTTGTAGGATTGCCGATGAGCCCCATGGCGCCATTAAGGCCGCCGCCATCCCAGAACAATCCGCTTCTGCTTGGTTTTTTCAAGATGTTGTTCTTGACCAGGTTCGGTGAAATTGCCATAAGAGTAAAATTCCACGCATAATTGGTGGCGTAATCAGAATGAACAAAATTCGGGAACGGCGATACCAGATTGGACGTGCAGTAAAAATCCATCTTGGGCGCGGAGGCGGAACCATACCATGACGGATTGTTTTTCTGCATATATGTCATCAATTTGAGCGGCCATCTGCCACTCTGCACGGAAGTGTCACTATTCGGCGGGAAAAAACCGTTCCAGTCATTTTCATAAAAAGCGGTTGCGGTGCCGAGCTGTTTCAGTTTATTGGTGCAGCCGATTCCGCGTGCCGTTTCCCTGGCTTTGCCCAGCGCCGGCAGCAGCATTGCGGCCAGAATGGCAATGATAGCTATCACTACCAGCAGCTCAATGA
>CAIJKT010000634.1 GCA_903821255.1 uncultured Lentisphaeria bacterium
AGAAGTCAGAAGTCAGAATACAAGAGAGACTGGAGTCAGGAGAACACAGATTACTGGAGACTGGTGACTGGCAGAGCCGTAAGCTCGATCCATATTAATCAAGGAATTGATGTCATTGCTCCTGGCATTATGATTGCACCGCAATCTTTGGAGTGCGGCACCCCTGCGCCGCTTTGGATTGTGTAAGATGCCAAAGCTGACCAGATATCTGTATCCGGAGTCAACACTTCGCCTCGTCGCTTTGCTGCTTGGATAATATTATCTGTCCGGCTATATTTTATGTTCGAATAACGCGTTGTTTGAGGATGAAAGCGAACGCAGGAAAAGGCGGCGGGGAATCAATGGATTACAGCACGAAACAACAAAAGTCAATATCTGACCACGATCTACCAACGCTAAAGTTTTATCCCAATGGCCGGTGGCGCAGTAACTATCGCGACCTTTCTAATTTTTTTTGATAAAATTTGCGATATCGCCAATCACTTCAATGGATACTTGTTTCTTTATGGAGTATTCTTCCGGCGTACATTCTCCATCTCCAGGCATAAATAAATGATTTAAATCGGGGTATAGTTTAAATTCAACATTGGCGTTTCCTGATAATTCCTTTTTCCAGAGGGCAAAATCTTTTTGAGTAACTTGGTAGTCCCGTCCGCCCTGGAGAATTAAGATTGCCCTGGTAATTTTTTTAGCCGTCTCCGCTGGCTTGTAATTTTGCAAGTCTAGCCAATATGAAGCCGGGGCATAAAAAATCTTCGTTTTTGATTTCATGTCTTCCGGTTTCACATTTTTTATGCTATTAACAATGCCTTTCATAGTATTCAGTTGAGCTTGCTTGTCGTTCATTGTCAGAGTTTTATTTTGCTTAAGTATATATTCTGTTTGGTCCATCAATAGGTCTTCAAATGGCCTGGCGGCCCCGGCCAAAATAATATAACCGGCGATAACGCTTCTTGTTTTTAAATCAATGCGCGGAATAAGCGTGCCTCCGAGACTGTGTCCAAGCACATATATTTTGTCAGATATTATATCCGGATTGTTCTTTAACATTTCAGCCGCCGCTATGGCGTCATCAACGGTTTCATCATTAACGGTAGAAATTTGAGACAAATGTTTGTAAATAAAAGTCCGTTTGTCATAACGCAGCGTTGCTATTCCTCTGTTCGCCAGGCCGACTGCGATGTCCATAAAAGGCATGTTAGGGCCAATTGTTTCGTTGCGGTCACTAGGGCCTGAACCATGCACAAGAACGACCACCGGGAAAGGAGGTTTTGTTTTGGGCAGAACCAACGCTCCGGGCAATTTCCACTCCCCATTTATAATGGTGGTTTCTTTTTCTACATAATTGCCAGAGATGCTTACTGGTTGACTCGCTGGTTCAACGGATGCGATAAAAAAGCCAACCAGCTTTTTCTCGTTGTTTATGGCAACCTTGAAAATAACTTTTACATCCTCAAATTCACAGGGAACGGAAACGACCACAACCCCATTGATAAATTGTTGATTAGTTTTTTCGGAGACGGATTTAAATTTGCCACTTTTCTCAATTATGGCATCCCAAAGCTGTTTTAAAGTTGCTGCTGATAATTGTGCCTTGACGGAAGGAGCAAAGCTATTGCTCAATTCATCATATTTGCCTGCGGAAAACTTTTCCATGGTCAACCTGCCGATAGCTGAATAATCTGTATTGCCATCCGGCGTATTGGCGGCAAATGATAAAAATGAAACTAAAACTAATATGCTTCCAAGCATAATTCCCTTAAGTTTTGCGGGAACTATCTTGCCGGTTGCGCTGTTACAATATTGCAATATCATGATGTTTTCTCTTTTCTTTATTGTTG
>CAIJKT010000635.1 GCA_903821255.1 uncultured Lentisphaeria bacterium
GGGTCTTTTCGCGTTTGGGATGGCTGAATATCTCTTCCGGCGTGCCTTCCTCGTAGATCACGCCTTCGTCCATATAGAAAACCCTGGTCGATACATTGCGGGCAAAGCTCATTTCGTGGGTGATGATCATCATGGTCATGCCTTCATCGGCCAGCTTGCGGATGACGGAGAGCACTTCGCTTGTCATTGTCGGGTCCAGCGCCGAAGTCGGCTCGTCAAAAAGCACTATCTCCGGCTTCATTGCAAGCGTCCGCGCAATGGCCGCCCGCTGCTTCTGGCCGCCGGAAAGTTCATCCGGATAAGCATGGCCCTTATCCGCCAGCCCCACCATCTTGAGCAGATCCAGCGCTTCCTCATAAGCCTGCTGCCGGGGGATTTTCAAAAGGCTGACCGGGCCGAGCATGATGTTTTCGATGATCATCAGATGTGAAAACAAGTTGAATGACTGGAAAACCATACCCATTTTCTGACGCATTTTGCGGATATTGGTTTTCGGATGAAGCAGATTTATATTGTCAATGGTGATTTCACCGGATGTCGGTTTTTCCAGAAGATTCAGGCAGCGCAGAAAGGTGCTCTTGCCGGTGCCGGACGGGCCGATGATTGAAATTATTTCGCCTTTGCTGATCTCCACGTTCACGTCGGCAAGAACCAGGTTTCTGCCGAAAGATTTTGATAAATGTTTTACGCTGATCATGTTGTCTCCACGCCTTTTATAATCCGCTTGCGTCGCTTCGGATCGATTTTAATTTCTATAAACCCGAGGGCCGCGGTCATGACGTAGGCCAGGAAAAAGTAGATTACCGCTGTTGACAGCAGGGGAAAAAACGCCTCGTAGGTGCGGCTCCGGATGATGTCGCTCATCTTGGTGAGATCCTGAATGGCGATATAACAGACCACTGAAGTCATTTTCAGCATGGAGATGAACTCTCCCTTGTAAACCGGGATCACGTATCTCGCCGCATGGGGGAAGGTGATTTTCCAGAAGATCTGGAACCGGCTGAAGCCGAGGGAGGATGCCGCTTCCAGTTGTCCTTTGTCCACGGAATCAATCCCGGAGCGCATCATTTCCGAAACATACGCGGCAAAGTTCAGCGAAAACCCCAGTACCGCTATCAGTATGGGATTGGCATTGACACTGGCGAAAACAATATAATATAGAATCATCAGAATAACCAGCAGCGGCGTTCCCCTCAATATGCCGATAAAGGCTTTTGCCGGAATTACCGCCCAGAGCGTGTTCGCCCGGCGCGCCATGCAGACGCCAAATCCCAGCACGGTTCCCAGCACCGCCGCCAGCACCGATATGAGTATCGTCACCCAGAGGCCGTCCAGGATCAATTTGTAACGGTCTTCAGTGACAAATGTCCGCTCAAAACTGTTTTTAAACGCTTCCCATCGCGACGGTTTTTTTCCCGCCGCGGCAGCAGCCTTCCCTTTCGCCATGGTGACTATGAATACTCCGCCGTCGTAGTGCGGATCGCTGAAAAGCATACTCTTCTTGCGTTCTTCCGTCACGGAGATGCAGCATGCCGCGAAATCTACTTTGCCGGAGTTTACCGCATCGATTATGGTTGAGATATCGGGGGTGGTGATTTTAAGTTCATAGCCGAGCCGGGCGGCTATGTACCGGGCAATATCAATTTCCAGACCCAGCATTTTCCCTTTATGCAAATAAGTGAACGGATCACTGGAAGTATCGGCGGCCATGGTCAGGACGCCGCGCGTCCCGTCAGTCGGATAATCCGGCATGACGCGGGTGGCGTCGTCAACGCTGAACCACTTTTTATCCATTGTCTTGAGCATCCCTGAACTGCGCATTTCCGCCAGTATCCGGTTGAATTCGTTTCTCAGGGCCTCTTGGGATTTCGGAAAGAGAAAGGCATATTGATCGTTGCACAGCGCGTCGGGAAGCATCCGCAGATCATTATGCATTGCCGTCATTCGCCTGGCAACCGGCTCGTCCACTACAAATCCGGTGATTTTGCCTGAACGCATCGCCCAGAGCTGATCCGGGTAGTTGTTGAAGTATTGAGGAATTGCGCCGGCAACCTTTGCCTTTAACAGCGCGTCAAATTTGGTGCCGGAAATAGTGCCTACCGGTTTCCCTGCCAGATCGCCGCATCTGCTGATCGTTGCTGCCGGAGCGGCGGCAACGGTCTCCCGCCGGACAAGCAGCGCTATCCCGCTCTGATAATATGACCCGGCAAAATCAACGCTTTTGGCGCGTTCTTCGGTAACCGACAGGCAGCCGCCCACCATATCGGCCTTGCCGGACTGCAACGCCGCCAGCAACCCGCCGAAGCTCATCGGGATCAATTCCACTTTGCGGTTCAAGGCGACGCCGATGCGCAGCGCCAGCTCCACATCGAACCCCAGCGACTTGCCGCCGGCTCCGCTGTACCCCATGGGCATTGAAACATTATCATGGGCAAACCGGAGCGCCCCCCTGGATGACTCGTTTTTCTTTTCAAGCTCCGGCGGAATCACCATAAGCTCATCCCTGCCGGACAACCAGCGCTTTGCCATTTCCTCCAGGGTTCCGTTGCGCCGCATTTCCTCGATGGCGCCGGCGGCATCCGCCGCCAGCTTATCCCCTTTGCGGCAGGCGAACCCCAGTTTGTCATTCAGCACCAGAAGCGGAAAAACCATCAGGTCGGGGCACTTGCCTTCAAGCATTTTGCCGACCGGCTGATCGACTCCCACCGCATCCACCTTTTCAAGCCGCAAGGCTTCGGTCATTGACGTGTAATCATTAAAATACAGGTGCGTCACATCCGGAATAACCGAGTTGATAAGCTTGTCAAATACGGTCCCCGTAATCGATGCGATTTTTTTCCCTCTGAATGTTTGCAGCGAAAAAGACGGCTGCGGCTTGACCGGCGCTTCCGGAATCTGCGCCGTGCTGACGGTGGATGTTTTTGATTGTTCGCCGGAATAGCTCGAAAAACAGAGAGTCATCATCATTGCCAGCAATGGCAAATATATATATTTCATAAGCAAGTGTTCCAATCACATTTACATAATGAGATGTAACGTAGTGCAATCTCCCGAAACTGCAATAGTATTGCTCAGCAAAAAACAGCAAAATGTTCGGATTATAATACTCAATGCCATTCTAAAGCAGTTTTTTTGCCTGGTATTGATTCATTAGCTTTTATGTGGTAAATTATGAGGTATTTCAGGACGACGGAATTAAGCGATATGTGGTCAATAACAGTAACAGAGCCTGCTCAAAGAATTATGTTCAAATATAAAATAAACGTTATACTGACTGTATTGGCAACATTGTTTATGGCGGGGTGTTCCAGCTTGAATACCCACGAACCAGTCTGTGTTGAGACGGATTATCGCAAGTTTTTTCACGGCGTCAACGGTTCAGTAGTCTTTTACTGCCAGGAAAGCAATGAGTACCGCATCTTCAATCCAGCATTGTGTAAAATGCGTTA
>CAIJKT010000636.1 GCA_903821255.1 uncultured Lentisphaeria bacterium
CGGAGTGGCTGTCCAGAATGAGGGTGAAGGTTGTCCAGAATGTCCGGGTCCATAAAGTCCATCGAGGCCAAATTATGAAAACGCATTGCGCGGAACGGGTGTCCGGAATGTCCAAAATAGACCAATCAGAAGGAGTTTTCCCTGCCGGGGAATTTGGCCTTTTTGACGTCTTTGACGTATTGAGTAAAGGCTTTCTGGATCGCCTCATGGAGATTGGCGTAGCGTTTGGCGTGCTTCGGGATAAAATCGCCGGACAGCCCCAGGATGTCGGTAACCACCTGAACCTGGCCGTCGCAATATTCCCCTGCCCCGATGCCGATAGTCGGAATCGAGACCGCCGCGGTAATCTGCCTGGAGACTTCCGCCGGGATGCATTCCAGGACTATGCAGAAAGCGCCGGCCGCTTCCAGTTGCTTCGCATCTTTAACCAGAGCATCAGCTTCCTTTTCGGTTTTTCCGGCGATCTTGTAGCCGCCGGAGGTCAGCAGCTTCTGCGGGAGCAGTCCGATATGGCCCATCACCGGGATTCCGGAAGCGGTCATCCGCTCCACGACCGGAGCTATGGCGGCGCCGCCTTCAAGTTTCACGGCATTGGCGCCGACTTCTTTAAGATACCTGGCGGCATTGGTCAGCGCATCGTTGATGTCCGCCTGGTAGGTCATGAACGGCATGTCGCCGATGACAAACGCCTCCGGCGCGCCGCGCCGGACCGCCGCGCAGTGGTGCAGCGATTCCGCCAGCGTCAGCGGCAGCGTGTTGCAATAGCCGAGAACGGCATTGGCGACGGAATCGCCGACCAGCAGCATTTCCACGCCGCAGGCATCCGCCAGCGCGGCGGTCGGTGCGTCATAGGCGGTAAGAACCGCGATTTTTTCGCCGCGTTCTTTCATTTTACGAAAAGAGCTTACAGTCAGTTTTTTCACATTGCTCATAGCTTTCACCGTTCATCGAAATTAATTGTTCAGCGGTTATCCGGAAGTAAAGACTGTAGTTTGTTTTTATTTTTTTTCAAATAGGTTTTACAAATAAAGGGAATTGCGGTATTGTTTCAATGCGGATATTTCAGCATAAACGACAAATCCGTTCAAGAAAGCAAAAAATTAATGAAAAAATCGAAAGCGCAAAAGTGGTTTGACCGTAAAAAGAGAAAACAGGCACAGATTCCCACGATAAAAGGCACTATCACCATCACGGCCGGAGGTTTCGGCTTTCTGCGGGTTGAAGCCGCGGAAAATGACGAGGCCAAACCGGAAGACATCTTCATTCCGCCTCAATTTCTCAAGGGCGCCATGGACGGGGATGAAGTGGAGGCAACCCTGCTGGAAGAACGCCGCGAACTGGTTGACGGCCGCGGCCCGGCCGGCAAAATAGTGGAAATCATTAAACGTTCACGTGATTTCATCGTCGGCGAGCTGATCACCGCCCATAAAGTGCGTCCGCTCAACAAGCACCTCCCTGACGACATCGAAATCAGCGGCAGCCTGTGCGGCGCCAAGCGCGGCGACTGGGTAAAAGTCAACCTGAATTTCAATCCCGAAACCAAGCAGTCAAAACGCGGTTCAATCGCGGAGACGTTCGGGAAAGCCGGCGAAATCACCGCCGACATCGACGCCATTATCGCCGAATATAAACTCTGCCCCCCGTATACCGCCGAGGAAAATGACGCCGTAATGCATCTGACGCCGCGGGATATCAGACGCGAAGACATGCGCAAGCTGTTCTGCGTGGCGATAGACCCGCACGACGCCAAAGATGTTGATGACGCGATATCCATTGCGCCGGGCTCAAACGACAGCGAAGTCGAACTGGGCGTGCATATCGCCGACGTCGCCGCCTGGGTCACGCCCGGCAGCGCCTGGGACAAAAAAGCCTATGAGCGCGGCTTCACCGCCTATCTGCCGAGCCGGACACTGCCGATGCTGCCCAAAACGCTGACTAGAAAAATCAGCCTGTACGGCGGCGTGGACACCTTCGCCCACACCATCATCTTCACCGTTCACAAACACAGCGGCCGGATACTCGGGGCCAGGCGTTTCCACAGCCTGGTCAACGTGAAAGCCAACCTGACCTACGAACGGGTGCAGGACTTCATTGACACCGGCAATGCCAAAGGCTGGACCAGGGATTTCGCCTCCAAACTGAGCCAGCTGGTGGATCTGACCAGAGTCATGCGCGACTACCGCCGGAAACACGAAAAATTCCTCGACATGGCGATCCCGGAAATCAGGGTGGTATGTGATGACAGCGAGAATAAAATTATCGGTCTGGAGCGTAAATTGCAGCGCGAGTCCGAACAGTTGATCGAAGAATGCATGCTGGCGGCCAATACCGAAGTCGCCGGGGAACTGATCAGAAAAGGCATGGCGGGACTTTTCCGGGTGCACCCGGAACCGGACCCCGCGAAACTTGAGGAATTCAAAGCCCTGATGGTCAGCGCTTTCGGCATGAACCCCGGCGATCTCTCCAGCCGCGTCGCCTGCTGTCATTTCCTTGAAGATCTGCCGGATTCGCCGCGCAAGCCGGTCATCCTTAACGCGTTTCTCCGTTCCCTGCCGCGGGCGTCATATACGGAAGCTCACGGTCTGCATTTCGGCCTGGGCAAGACGCAGTACAGCCATTTCACCAGCCCCATCCGGCGGTATACCGACCTGGCCGTGCATCAGCAGTTGTGGAACAGCGATTGCAACGGACGGCTGAAATCCTCTCAGACCATGGCGAAAATAGCGGAAAACTGTTCAAACAAGGAAGTCAATATTGACGATGCCTATTATACCGCCAACGACCGGCTGAAACTGCGTTACCTTGAAGAGCAGCTCCAGACCGGCGGCGAAAATCTGCACGAAGGCATGATTTCACGGATAGTCACCGGCGGGTTGCTGGTTGACATCCTCGACCTGGGCATTCTCGGTTTCGTGCCGCTGGAAAATCTGCCGGGCAAATTCCGGCGGTCCGGGGAAATTCTGAAAGCTGAACGCGGCCACGCCACCTATAAATGCGGCGACTATATTTATTTGAGGCTGGCCGAGATCGATTTCATCCGCGGCTCGGCCATTTTCCGGCCGGTGAACTGAACGGACTTAAAGCATAAAGGTTAAACATGATATGAGCGTCTTTGAAATAACCATGCTGATCTGTTTCGGCGCAAGCTGGCCGCTGGCAATATACAAAACAGTCAAGGCGAAGAACCCGGTCGGCAAAAGTGTGCCGTTCCTGTATCTGGTGCTGATCGGCTACTTCGCAGGCTGCATGCACAAAGTATATTACAACTTTGACAAAGTTTTCTGGCTGTATACCCTCAACGCCGTGATGGTGCTGGTGGATCTGATCCTGACCCACTACTATATCCGCAGGAACAGGCGGTTCAATCTGTAAGGCTATTTATAACTCTGTCGCAAGTGCCTGATAATCAGCATTTCCGGCGATGCCGTCTTTTTCTGTCCCTGGGCTGGGGTGAAAATGACTGTTCTGGGTTCTCCGGGGATCAGCGTAAAGCTGTTGTCGCTGAAAACGCCGTCCATGTCTTTCATCTCCAGAGTCAGGAAGAATACCGGCTTGTCAGTAGTGAGCGTGATCTCCATCCCGCCATTGTGTTTTCCGGTTTTGGCGGCAACCTTCGCCATCGCCAGTTCACAACGTTTATACTGAGTAAAGAAATGCTCGTTGCGCTGACTGTATTTCTGTCCGCCTGCTTGTGCATCCAGGCGCATATACATGAATCCGGCTTCAGGCGCGGCAATCAGTTTGCCGACCGGGTAAACCGCCACTTTAGCCGCGCTCCCGGCTTTGACTTTGGATTTAATCCCGACCTTTTTCATGACGTACCCGGCAAAATCCGTTACGGATAAAGTTATCGCACATTCAGCATCCGCCATGAGGTCGTTCGTCACCCATACTTCCACTTCGCCGCTCTTGTTCTGGAATGAGGATATCAGGAGCGGGGCGAAAAAGCGCTTCGCATGATAGTGCAGTTGTTTCCAGCGGCCGAAATAGTCAATGCTCGCCCAGGACGCTACTGGCCAGTTGTCGTTAAGCTGCCAGTAAATCGTCCCCATGCACACCGGGCGCAGATGCCGCCAGTATTCCACCGCGGTCTTGATCGCCAGCGCCTGCTGCGCCTGGCTGAGATATACGAAGTTCTCAAAACCCTCCGGAATCCGGAAATAAGTCGCGAACATATTGATGATCTTGGAATTGCCCGCCTGGTTGCGCTGATGATGCTCCATTACCGGCGATGTCACATTGAAGTCGCCTTCTCCCGCGAACTGCCGGATCGTCTTCATTTCCGGAAATGACTGATAGCCGAATTCCGAGCAGAAACGCGGAACAACATCAAAGTATGCCTCGAACTGTTTGCCGGAATGCCATACTTCCCAGTAATGCATATCCCCCTGCTTGTCATCGTGCCAGCCGTCGCCGTAGCTCTCCGGACCGTTGCACGGAGAACTCGGCCAGAAGACGCGTTCCGGATCGGCGGCTTTCACGGCTCTGCCGAGTTCCCAGTTCAGTTTGGCATAATTCAGCAGATACTTTTCGCGGGTATCCTTAGTACCGTACCAGCCTACCGCGCCGGCCACTTCATTATCGCCGCACCAGATCACGATCGAAGCATGACTGCGGAGCCGCTTGACCTGATATTCCGCCTCTTCCCGGACATTCGCCATAAAACTTTCCGTTGAAGGATACAGCGAACATGAGAACATCATATCGTGCCAGAGCATAATGCCGAGGCGGTCGCAGATATTATAAAAGGCATCATTCTCGTATTCGCCGCCGCCCCACACCCGGATCATATTCATATTCGCGGCCACCGCGTCCTGCAGCAGACGCTCAAATACTTCAGAGGTCTGGCGCTGCGGGAACCCGTCTGCCGGAATCCAGTTGGCGCCCTTGCAGAAAACATCCACTCCATTGATGCGGAACGTCATGCTGACGCCGACTTTGTCTTTTTTATTAATCAGCTCAACTTTCCTCAGCCCGATTTCCTTTTCAACACACTCTCCGGCGGTCGCCGCGGAAAGTTTATACAGATGCTGTTCCCCGTATCCGGACGGCCACCATAAACGGGGTTCCTTGACATCGAAAACAGTACGGACAATATTCAGCCCGGGTTTCAAGGGAACAGCAGCATCCTGCTTCATTCCGCCAAATTCAACCTTCAACGCCGTTCTCCCGGAAGCCGCGGCGAAAAGTTCGGTTATAACCGTAACTTTACATTTGTCTTTCAGATGCGACTGTTCAGTATAAACATGTTCAATCCGGCAGTTCTCAACGCCCTGCAAATAAAGATCGCCGTAAACTCCGGAAGGGATCATGCAGATACCCCAGTCCCAGCCGGCATGACATTGCGTTTTACGGATCAGATTCATGTGCGGAACCTGGTTGCAGCCGGTCCATTGTACGGGGAATGGCTGTTTTTCAGCTTCCGCAGCCGCCCTTTTAACCGGACTGCGGAACACTATCCGGATCGTGTTTTTGCCGGTTTTCAGCAGCTTTTTAACTTCAAACCGATAGCGCCGGAACATATTCTCAGATGCGCCTGCTTTTTTCCCGTTGATGGATATTTCAGCAAAGGTATCCAGGCAATCGGCGTTCAGGAACACGGATTTTCCCGTCAGCAGTTCTTTGGATACTTGAAAGTCCCGCTGATAGGACCAGTCGCAATCCCGGACCCATTGGACATCATTTTCGTTCGTCTTAATATATGGATCGGGTATCTTGCCCGCGGCCAGCAGCGCACTGTAATTATCGCCCGGGACATCCGCCTGAATTTTCAGTTTCCGGTTTGCACATTCCAGATTCAATTTTCATTAAAGCTCTACTATTCTCATATTTCCGCCTCATATTTTAAAGATCATTGATTTTTA
>CAIJKT010000637.1 GCA_903821255.1 uncultured Lentisphaeria bacterium
CGGTTTTAAGTTTGCCCCAGCGGTCAGCGGAAATTACTTCGCCTTTCTGGATAGCCAGCATCCGCAGGCCGGTGACCAGGAATTCGCGGGTGATGACGACTACCGCGATCCATGCGGGCATCAGTTTGAATTCAACCATCATCAGCATCGCCGCGGTGACGAAAACCTTGTCCGCCAGCGGGTCCATCAACGCGCCGAAATCGGTCACCTGATTGTATTTTCTGGCAATGTAGCCGTCAAGCAGGTCGGTGATCCCGGCAATGATCGCCAGAATATAAGCGATCACCCGGATGATATAAACCGCATTGGCGGAAATACAGAGACTTTCGCTGATGTTGGCCAGCAGCAGGAATATGAATACAATCACAATCCTGCCGACAGTCAATGAATTTGGAACGTTCATAATCATAAATGCTGCTCTTCCGCTATCTCGCCTTCAAGCTCATGCACATCGGCGCCGGTAATGGTGATGCGGGAAAACTCCCCGGCCTCAATGTCCCGGTCCACGGCAATGATCACTTCGTTATCTATTTCCGGCGCATCCATATAAGTGCGCCCGACGGCATAATCGCCATTCACACTATCAACAATAACATCAAAAGTCTTTCCGGCAAGCGCTTTATTGCGTTTTAATGAAATTTTAGCTTGCAGGTCCATAATCTGACCGGCGCGCTTTTCGGCGACTTCTTCGGATACCCGGTCCGCCATGTCCGCCGCCGGGGTGCCCGGCTCGGGATAATAAGCGAAGACTCCGACCCGGTGAAACTTCTGCTCCTGAACAAACTCTTCGAGCTCCCTGAATTCGGCGTCGCCTTCACCCGGCAGACCGGTGATGAACGTCGTCCGGATGGCGATTCCGGGGATTTTTGACCGCAGTTTATCGAGCAGCGCGCGGATTTGCGCGGCGGTGACTTTTCTGCCCATGCGGCGGAGAATCCCGTCGCTGATATGCTGGAGCGGCATATCAATATACGGCAGCACGTGTTTCGCGGCGGCGACAGCGTCAATCAGTTCGTCGGAAAAGTGCGCCGGATGGGTATACAGCAGACGGATCCAGTATTTGCCCTCGAAACCGTCCAGTTCGCGGATCAGCCCGGCAAGCGTTTCGCCGGAGGCTTTGCGGTCGTGGCCGAACGCGGTCACGTCCTGGCCGATCAGAATAAGTTCCTTCGTGCCGGCGGGCAGCAGATCGGCGACTTCTTTTTTAATCGAAGCAATGGTGCGGCTGTGCAGCCCGCCGCGGATTGACGGAATGCTGCAATACGCGCAGCGGTTGTCGCAGCCTTCGGAGATTTTCACATAGGCAATATGGTTCAGCGTCAGCTTCAGGCGCGGAGTCTGTTCGTTATAAATATACTTCGGAACATCGGTCCGCAGGAAGTTGCTTTCACCGCCGGTCTGCTTCTCATACAGGCTGTTCAGCCGGGCGCCGACATTCGGGATCTGGTCAATGCCGGACCACAGGTCAACTTCCGGAAAATCGGCTTTGAACGTTTCATTCTTGTCCCACTGGATCAGACAGCCGCAGACCAGTATCCGCCGTTTTCCGGGATCGGCCTTTTTCCATTCCACCGCTTCGCTGATAACCTCTCTCGCCTCGTCGCGGGCGGGAGGAATAAACGCGCAGGTATTGATCATGAACACATCGGCTTCATCCGGTTCCATGGTGATGCCCCAGCCGGAGACGAGCAGACCTCCGGCCAGCACTTCAGTGTCAACAAAATTCTTCGGGCAGCCGAGACTCACGATGTGGACGTTGCGGCTGATTACGGGAGCGTTTTTCCTGTTTTTTTTCATTAATTCATTCCGGCATTGTCATATGGTTATAAATATAGTTGATTGTTGCTTCATCGGGGGCGATCACCGCATGCCCGTTCAAGTACCAGCAGCGCCGGTCATCCAGGTCAAGATTGAAACAGCCGTTGCGGATGTCCGGGCCAATGTGCAGCCCTCTGCTGTTTACCGCGGCATAGCCGCCGCGCTCCATGATCGGAATCGCGCCGGCGACGTCCCAGATTTTGGCCCCGAGCACATACGCCGCCAGCCGGCCGGTAAAAAGATTCTGAAACGACGCGACGCAGCCGCTCCAGGCGAACAACTGATTGGGCAGATCGAATTTTCCCGCTTTCGCCGCTTTCTGGGAAATGCTGATCACCCCGCCGGCGTCGAACGGCCGCTTATTAAACTGCATCTCCTGTAAATCGAAACTCTCCGGCAGCCCTTTCGCGCAATATACTTTCGGGCCGTCAGTAATGGTCAGCTCGTTCGTCGCCGGCATGTACAGCAGGCCTTCCTCAATAATACCGTTCCGCATGCAGCCGATGGAAACGCCCCAGGTCGGCAGATGGATTGAATAAGGCGCGGTGCCGTCAATCGGGTCAACGATCCAGCAGGTTTCCCGCAGCGCGGCCTCCTGATACTGGCGGCTGCGGGTGGCGATAGTTTCCTCGCCGATCAGATAAACGTCTTCAGCCGGGCGGTCGAACTCTTTTGCCAGCAGCGCTTCGATCTCTTTGTCGGCAACGGTCACGACCGTGTTGTCCGCCTTCAGCTCATACGGCGGATTGTCGTAATATTTCATCGCAATCTGTCCGCACTCTTTGAGCAGCGGCAGCAGTTGTTGTATGTTCCAGTCTTTCATTAATCAAACCTTAAATAATCCAGTTATTTTACAGGGATATGCAGGATGAACAGGATTTCTTATTATAATTCATTTTTTTCTTGTCTATCCCGCTTTCAACTTTCCCGCTGTTCTCGCTTTTCTCGCTTTTCTCGCTTTTCTCGCTTTTCTCGCTTTTCTCGCTTTTCTCGCTTTTC
>CAIJKT010000638.1 GCA_903821255.1 uncultured Lentisphaeria bacterium
GGATTTGAACATGAAGATATTCTGCTGATGATGGTTCCGCGCCCGGTGCTGGTGCTGGCGGTGACGTATGATTTTTTCCCGATTGAATCCACCCGGCAAACTGTTGCCAGAGCCAGGAGATTCTGGGATATATGCGGCAAAAGTGCAAATCTGGAGCTTTCCGAACAGCAGGTTGATCATCACTACACCCCGGAAATGGCGGTAAAATCCGCTGAATTCTTCGCCCGCCATCTGCTGGGGAAGAAAGTTAAAATAGATAATTCAAAAATTAAGCCGATTCCGGCTTCACAGCTTTACGCCACCAAAACCGGACAGGTGCGCGGCGAACTGAAAAATGCCCGTTTTGTGCACGATGAAAACAAGGCAAGTGTTGAGCGAATTCAGCAAGCTGCAAACTCCGAACCTGAAAAAATGAGAAAAAACAAGGCGCTGGACTGGCTGAAAGCCGCTGTTTTCAACAAGCGCAAACCATGTCCGCAGAATTTGCGGATTTGCTATTCCGGCCACGTTAATGACTTGTGTTTCAATAATGTCTTCTGGTGGTCTCAGGAAGAAATAATAAATCAGGCGCTGGTCTTCCGGGATTACCGTTTCGCTGATCAGAAACTGCCGCTGACCATCGCGGTGTGGACCGATGGCACAAATCAATTGCGTTCCCACATGAACTGGTTGCGCAATACCTGCGCCGCGGGGAGGGCGGTGATGGTGTTGAATGTAACCGGTGTCGGCGCGATGGAACCGCGTAAAATCAATCAGTATCCGACTCATGAGTGGTATGGCACTATCTGCCGTCTGGCGCATGATCTGATATGGCTTGGAGATTCAATTGTCGCGTTCAGGACATACGATGTAATCAGGGCGCTTGACGCCGCTCAGGAACTGCCGGATATCAATGTCAATGATATTGAGCTTTACGGGCATGGGCGGCAGAGTGTATATGCGCTCATTGCCGCTGCGCTTGACCCCAGAGTGAAATCACTGCGGGAAGAGGAGGCGCTGTCCGGATACGCCGATCTGGTATGTGCGCGTCATTATGATGATTATGACGTCAACAGCATCATTTTTCACGGCATTCTGAAATATTGCGATCTGCCGGACCTCCGGAAGTGGCTGGGCAGGAGATATCAATAATAAATATGGCTGGCGGTTCCGGCAGAATCAGTTTCTCATGCTGGGACTGCCCAGGGAGCGGGCGAACTCGGTCGGGGTCATTCCGGCGGTTTTCTTGAACGCTTCGCAGAAATGCGGCAGGGAACTGTAGCCCACTTTCGCTGCGATGTCGGAAATGTTGTCAGTGGATTCCCGCAATAAATGCTGCGCTGTTTCCATTCTGATTTCCCGCAGGTGATGACGGAAATTATGTCCGGTTTCTCTTTGCATCAGGTTGCGCAGATAAGAAGCGCTGACCCCTGAGTGTTTACTGACGGATTCCGCTGTAATGTCGCGCATGTAATTATTCCTGATGAAATTCAATGCCCGTGAAATGACCGCGGTCCGGTGATTCAAATTATTCTCTCCGGTTATTTTCACTGTGTCCTGTTCAA
>CAIJKT010000639.1 GCA_903821255.1 uncultured Lentisphaeria bacterium
CCCCCGTCCGCGACGGCAGGTATTTCTCCGGCGCATTCCACGGCGTTGACAATGTGAACGCCGCCCGCAGCGTCACCTACGACGTTTACGCGGTAAAGAATCAGGGCAGCCAGCAGTTGATCAACAAGCAGTCCGCCAGTTTCCTGGTCCCGAAACGCGACCAGAGTTTCACCTACGATTTTGACGGCAATATGCTGTCGGATGGAAACTGGACATATACCTGGAACGGAGAAAACCGTCCGGTCACGGTGGTCAATGCGGCGAATACGATTAAATTTGAATATGCGTATGATTACAACAAACGGCGCGTTGAGGAGAAGTCTTATGCCAAAACCGGTACGGACTGGACCTTGTCAAAGCACTTGAAGTTTGTTTATAACGGGTTCAAGAAAATTGCCGAATATGACGGCGCAACTGGAGCGCTGTTGAAAAATTACACCTGGGGCGGCGATACGCCGCTGTGGCTGAAAGATGGTTCAAGCACTCTCTATTACATCATTGACGGCAATAAGAATGTGCGGGCGTTAGTGGATGCGTCCGGTGCGCTGGCGGCGGAATACGAGTACGGCCCATTCGGCAATATTGTTTCGCAGTCCGGGACGTATGCCGACAGTAACCCGTACCGCTTCAGCAGCGAATACTTCAATCCGGTGCTCAATTCCTACGACTATGGGGTCCGCGATTACCGAGTTGACCTGATGCGCTGGGGAACCAGAGACCCGCTTGAGGAAAATGACGGTCCCAACCGTTACTGCTTCGTCAAGAACAATCCCATGAGTAGGTATGATGTGCTGGGCATGTGGGGGAGCGATGTTCACAGAGATATGACTGCGGTTTGGGCTTTCTCTATTAATTATCCATTTGTGGCGGCAAACGCCATTGGTGCCGAGGATGATGCCGTCGATCATCTGGGTACAGGTCCTATGCCTTGGGGAGACCAGAGTTATCACTTTAATCGTCCTTGGAGTGATGCTGAAGATTCAAGGCTCAAGCACTCCGCAGAGCATCTTGAAAAAGCCAAAATGTCTTGTTCGGATCGTTATTCTTACGGTATTTCTTCGCCGATAAAGAATGATTACCCTGAAGCCGCGGTTGCGGCACTTGGACTGTCGCTTCATCCTTTGCAAGATTATTATGCCCACGGAGATTTTGGAAGATATACTTCTGGCGACATATACGTTTGGCATAACATTGGCAGTCCGCAACATCTTTACGTTTTTGATAATCCTGCAAATTACCCAGACGATCCTAGCTTAGATTCTTATGGCCCAGATGGCAGACCCGCTGGAGAAGACGTATTGCAGGATACTTTCTTTACAGGAGAATATGCTAGGTTCAGGCCTGGTTCACTAAGGATTACAGCAACAAAGCGTGATACGATAAATGTGCTAAAAGAATTTCAGCAGCATTTAAAGAAGCAAAAGAAATGTTGCAAGTGTTTAGAGTATTTTGGAATATCAAAATAAATCATAATTGGAGGACAAACTAAATGAAGTCTGTTATAATCTTATCGTGTGTTTCTCTTATGGCAGTATTTATATCTGGATGCAAGAGCGTTAGCGACGAAGAAGCTCTGAAATCATATGTTATCAATAGGGATTTTAGAGGTGCTAGAAATGTGATGAAAAGGATGATAGCTTCAGGCGCTGATGTCAATACAACTCGGACAATAGAGGGCATTGCACCTCTGCATGTCGCAGTGGTTACAGATGATATTGAATTTGCTAAATTTTTAATTTTAAAAGGCGCTGATGTTAATATAAAAGCTGACAATGGGTTTACCCCTCTGAATTTTGCTGCTGCTTCAGGCTATGATTATTCAACCAAAATGATTAAATTGTTGCTTAAAAATGGAGCTAATCCCAATAGTTGCAACAATTTGCAATCTCCTCTTATTGGAGCCAGTCGAAATGGGTACTATGAGATTGTAAAACTTCTGGTTGAAAATGGCGCTGATGTAAATTTGGCTGACGGCGGTAAAGCTACAGCATTGCTGTGTGCGAATGATGTGAAAATAACTAAATATCTGATCGACAAAGGTGCTAATGTTAAAGCGAAAAACATAGACGGACGGACCGTATTAATGCACGTTGTATGTTGTAGAGAAATGAATACCACTGAAAAAAACGAGCTAATATCCTTACTAATAGAAAAAGGAGTGGAGATAAACGTAGTTCAACAGTCTTTTATTGAACTAAAATATGGCCTTCATCCTACTCCATACACTGCGCTAGATTGGGCCATTACAAATGAACAACCAGAGGAAATTATTTCCCTGCTCCGTTCCAAAGGAGCCAAGACCGCCGCTGAACTCAAAGCCGAGAAGCCCGCTCCTGCTTCCGATGACAAGAAGTAGGACTGCCTGAATGACTACCACCCGTACTTGCGACGCTCTTTACCGGCTGACCGGCATTTCCTCGGTTGGAGGGGCTGTGACCAAAGCCTATTCCTACACCTACGACAGCAATAATGACCGGCGGACGCAGTTGAATATGCCGGACGGCTCTTACTGGACTTACGAATACGATGACTACGGACAGGTTAAAAAGGGCAGAAAATATGATTCAAGCGGCAAAGCCGTTCCCGGCCAGTATTTCGGCTACGACTATGACGGCATCGGCAACCTGACCTCCGAGCAGCGCGGGATTATGGATATGAACATTGGTTATACCGCCAACAGCGTCAATCAGTATACGCAACGGACGATCCCCGGCATTGTTCCGGTGATCGGCGAAGCCGATGCCGCCGCCACGGTCAAGGCCAGCCGCACCGACGTTCTCGATATGGTCTCCGAGCTGGTTATTGCCCCCGTCCGCGACGGCAGGTATTTCTCCGGCGCATTCCACGGCGTTGACAATGTGAACGCCGCCCGCAGCGTCACCTATGACGTTTACGCGGTCAAGGATCAGGGCAGTCAGCAGTTGATCAACAAGCAGTCCGCCAGCTTTCTGGTCCCGAAACGCGACCAGAGTTTCACCTACGATTTTGACGGCAATATGCTGTCGGACGGAAACTGGACATATACCTGGAACGGAGAAAACAGGCTGATTTCCGCCGTTAAGGCCAATAGCCAGAAAGTGGAGTTTGCGTATGACTACATGGGCAGGAGAACCGCGAAGCTGGTTTATAATTGGGTGAATGGAGCTTGGAATCTGACTGGTACCGAAAAATACGTTTATGATGGTTGTAATATAATAGCTATATACGACAGCAATGACCAATTAATAAAATCATTTCTATGGGGTGAGGATTTGGCTGGCAGCCTACAAGGAGCCTGCGGAATTGGCGGACTATTAGTTGAGAAAGACAATTCTGGCAGTTATTACCCCATCCACGACGGCAATGGCAACATAAAAAGTTATGTCGATGCTGTCGGCACGTTGGTCGCAGAGTATGAATATGGACCATTCGGACAGTTAAACTTAAGAACAGGCAGCCTTGCAGACCATTTCGATTTTCTGTTTGCGTCAAAGTTTCTTGACAAGGAAACCAATTTATATGACTACGGACTCCGCCATTATTCTGTTGATTTGATGAGGTGGACCAGCCGTGACCCCCTTGAAGAGAAAGGCGGCAATAATTTATATGCCTTTGTTTCAAATAATCCGATTAGTGATTTTGATATTTTAGGACTTGCAAGTTATAAGATAGGAAAAGACGACCCGATAATAAAATTGGATATAGCAGGGGGCTCAAAACCGGCAACTGCGGCATATATAGCCTTTAAAGCATCACTTTTGGCTTCGTTGCCACTTATATATTTGTCTCTTCCCCATGCAGCAGAACACATGAATCACTATCTTGGTGGGTCTGGAACGGATATCTCTATTGATGCGCTGGATATGGTAAAAAAATCTGTAAATGGGAAAAAATGGTTCGAGCATGATAATTTAGTCGTGGCTTCTCCTTTTGCCAATTTTTATTTTACCATACATTTACAACATCCGGTA
>CAIJKT010000640.1 GCA_903821255.1 uncultured Lentisphaeria bacterium
CACCACGACGCCCTGGTATCGGCGGTACCATGCGCTCTTCATGGCCCTGGATGACATCGTCGCCGTTGATGGCGGCTCGGTGGCGGTCATGGGCGTCAACTTCGCCCATGAAGACAGCCAGAAACCGCTGGACAATGGAATCTTGCAGACAAAATCGGAAAGTTTCTGTGTCGGTTATACCGGCGGAACGCCTTATTACTGCGGCGCCGTCGGCGGCATCCGCATTTCCAATGTCGCGAAAATAGAATATAACCTGAAGTAAGCGGAGAAAATTAAGCTTAAGGGATTAATGGCTGTTGTGCTGGTTTTATGCTGCGGTATTTTATATGTGGACGCTGCAACCAGGTTTACCATGGACGGCGATATTATCAGCGGCGACACGCGGATCAGCATGTCGGATCGCGGCGTCATTGCCATGGCCGGCGGCAAAGGCGACAAGAGCAGTATCGTCTTTTCGCTTAAACTTGGCGACCGCCAGTTTTCCTTAAGTGATCTGACCGGTAAAGGGCTTGATATTAAGAAAGCTAAAAAAATCGCAATCTTTTCCGGAAATTTAAAAATTCCGGATCAGGCAAAGCCGGCCGGGATTGAGTATTCGCTCGCTTTGACCAGTGATGACAAAGCGCGCATCACATTGAAATGTCTGCCTGCAAATATTCTGACATCCATCGGCATACAGGTTAAATACAGCCATGCTCAGATGGCGGGGGAGAATATCAAAATCGGCGAAAAAACCATTGCGATAGATAAAAAACCGGCAGGAAGTGTTTTTACCGGCAAGGCCGAAAAGATAACTTGCTTTCCAGATGAAATCACGCGCAGGATAACCTTCATCACCGGCAAGGCGGAAACAGTTTCCATTACCGACTCCGACAAGGAAACCTGTCTGGATTTCTCCGCAAAAAGTAATGAGATTGCTTTCGATATTGATCTTGCCGCGCAGGCAGTAAAAAGCGCTTCCGGCGAAACTTATACCGGAGTGGATTTCTGGGCCGGCGATAAGTTAAAAATGCCGCGTTACGAATTGTCCCGCAATCTGGTACAGAATCCCGGGTTTGAAGAAGGTTTGAATTTCTGGCGTTTCGGGCCGCTTGGCGACATGAAAGAATCGCGGCTTGGCGATTATTACAAGGTTGAAGAAACCGGCGCGTTCAACGGACGCCGCTGCCTTAAAATCATCGGCGAAAAAGACCAGACTCCGGCGCACGCCGCCTCATTCGCTATTCCGGTGGAAACCGGCGCGGATTATACCATCAGCTTCTATGCTAAAGGTGACCGGCCCGGCCTGGTATTGGCCACTCTGCCGACATCGGCCAACTGGGGCGTTTTTCCCGGCGCAAAATCTTTCCCGGTAACAACGGAATGGAAACGTTATTCCACCAGTTTCAAAGCGCCCAACGGCATAATTTCCCTGGACTTCGGTATTAACAAACCGTCCAGTGATTGCGCGATCTGGCTGGACGCTGTACAGCTGGAAAAAGGGCCGCTCGCTGATTATACGGAAAAACCGTTTGCGGTGGAGTTGCAGTCCGCGCACCGGGATGATCTTTTTCAACCCGGAGAGAAAGTAGCCGCCGCTTTGAACGTGTATGGTGCGCCGCAGGCCAAAGGTAAACTCGGCATCAGGATGACCGATTTTTTTGACCGGGTGGTTGCGGAGGACAATCAGAGTTTCACCATCGGAGCCGACGGCAAAGCTGTAATTCCGGTGCCGTCCGCTGAAAAATCAGCCCCCGGCCTGTATATCATCGAAACCAATGTCCTGACGGATTCAGGTTTTGCCGACCGGAGTTTCCACCGGCTTGCCGTTATGAATTTTCTGGACGGCAAAAAAATAGAGCATAAAAATATTTTCTGCGACGCCGGCGACACCCGGCGCGGCAACTGGGTTAGAAGGGCGGAGCAGTATAATCATTTCGGCATCGGTTCGGCGATTTACTTTAACGCTCAGACCCACCCTTATCTTGCAATCCTGGATAAGGCGGGCATCCTGTATTTCAGTTCGATTTTAAAAGGCGGTGAAGATATCGGCAAATGGCATCTGATTAAAGACTTTCATCGCACTGACGAAGAATTGAAAACCATTGAAGAAGCCGCATATAACTACGCGAAGGAATATCCGGAGATACGCCACTGGAAGACGATTAATGAACCGGGCGGCGATTATCAGGATAATGTCGAGGAAATGAAGGTGCTGATCAAATCGCTTGCCGCGATACAGCGCGGCATCAAGCGCGCCAATCCCGATGCGCTGATCACCTCGCCGGACCCGGCCAATATGTATCCCAAGGCCGGCATTCAGTACATAGACACCTTTATAAAGGCTGGCGGAACCGCGGTCTGCGACATCATGGCGATCCATCCATACCGCCCGCGTCCGGAACAGCCCGACCTGGATGCCGACACCGCGACATTTCTGGAGATGCTGAATAAACACGGCTATAAAGGCGACGTCTGGTTTTCGGAAGGCATTTATCACAATAATTATATTCTGCCGGCTTATAATCTGGATTCACACCAGGGCTGTTCCTCCGATCATTACCGCGGAGGTGATTTTTCCTATCATCTGGGCTACGGCGAAAAGATCGCCGCCGCCTACACCATGCGCAGCTGGTTGACCGCGTTGAAATACGCCGACCGGGTTAAGCTATATGTGGATTGGAATTTCCACGATTCGTCCTATCTCGGACTGGATATGGTTCCAACCGCCAAGGCGTTTGTTCCCAACATTCTCAGTAATCTCCTCGGCAACGCGGTTTACCGCAATGATGTTGACCTGGGAAAAAATCTCCGCGGCTATCTGTTTGAAGACGAACAGAAGCGCCCGGTGGCGGCGCTGTGGACATACAATATCATTACCGATACCACCGGTCAGCCCGGCCCGAAAATGAATATTTCCGCCATCCCGGCGGACGTGGAATTCATCGATTTCATGGGCAAAACTGTAACCCGTCCGGCATCTAATGAAATGAACCTTTCCTCGTTTCCCATATTTATGCGCGGCAAACCTGGAACTCTTGCCGCGATGCGCGATGCGCTCGCTAAAATTCAAGTGGAATCCGCGGATGCCAGCCCGGTCGAAACTTATCTGAAAGTCATCGCTCCTGACAAAGTTGAAATCTGCATCAGCAGCCTGCTGGCGCGTGATCTCACCGGTCGCCTGCGCATCTTTAAAGGCGAAGAAAAAACGCCGGTATTTGACCGCAATGTAACTCTGTACGGCAGAAAAACGCAGAGTTTCCCGCAGACAATAACCCTGGATAATGATTTTAAACGCATCGCGTTTAAAGTGGAATTTCAGGCGGCGGGCTCAGACAAGGCGATCACTGCCAATGTCGATACCGAAATTCTGGTGTGTCATCGTGCCGGCAAGCCAATTGAAATCAACGGTTCTCTTTCCAACTGGCCGGCCCCCGTTTCTCTGCCTGTGCGGTTTATGGAGTTTGCCCCGTATCTGACAGATACGCAGAAAATGTATGACCTGAAGAAGCAGCATCCCAACGGCATTGCCTGGAAAGGCCCGGATGATTTGTCCGCGGCGCTTTACACCGCCTGGGATAAGGATTACTTCTATTTCGGCATGAGAGTCAAAGACGATGTTTTTTGTCCGGCGGAAAAACTCGAAGCCGCATGGGGCGGAGACAGCATTCAGTTGTATTTCGATTCATGGGCGGATGCCAGAACCCACGACTTTAAAGGCTACGATAACAATGATCAGGTCTTTGACCTCTGGCCGTCGCCAAAAGGACTCGTTGTGAAACGCGCGGTGGCGCCGGAGCAGCAGCTGGCGTTCCTTAAAACCGGAGTAGTTCCGGAAGTGCGCTCCGCATACAAGCGCACCGGCGATGGTTATACCATCTATGAAACAGCGTTTCCGCTGCGGCAGATCGCGCCGATAAATCTGAAAACCGGAACAATCTTCGGCTTTGCCTTGATCGTCAATGACCATGACGGCGATTACCGGAAACGCGGCTTGACCCTG
>CAIJKT010000641.1 GCA_903821255.1 uncultured Lentisphaeria bacterium
ACGTCATTACCAGCTTCATGATTATCGGCATGATCCAGATAATGTGCCGGGTGGAGCGCGCTGCTACTCCACTACGATTGACGTGGAGCCGATGGCGATTTAACTGTTTAATCACAAAATTTTATTGATTTAAAATAAATTGTAAAAATCGGGGTTAGATTTTCGCGCTGGTGTTTTCTTGACTGGAATATCGCGGTCAATATGTCGCTCCGCTGGAGGTTAAATTTATTTACGGAATTTCGGGCTATTAATATTCCGCGACGCTAACGCTCCGACATTATCGGATAAATTCATTTATAAGTTGATGCTCTGATTAAAGCCGGTCAAAACTACCAGAACTACCGGGATAATTGTTACTAACATTCCGCGCCGCCGGCAGTGCCGGATATAAATTCCGGAATCCGCTGTTGACTAATTGCAGAATCGCGATAATTTTCATTGGGAACAAATGGCCGCTGCGGCACATTGTCCCGGATGGTCAATTATAAAATATTAGCGACAGGATTCAGAATTTTGAAACAGACACCATTGCCCAATAAAGAATTACTGCAACAGTGCGGAGACTGCCTGGAGTTCAGCCTGGAACTGGACTATCCGATGCAGGGGAACGCCTTTCTGCGCACAAATATCGGCTGCGCGGCGGTGCGCCGTCAGGAAATCATTGCACATACCGAAAAAGAGGAAGCGGTGCTGGCCAGGGACTGGCATGACCTGGCGATGTCGCGCATCAGTGACACCCAGTTCAAAATCACGCTGCCGCTGGTGGAAGTCGGATGTTTCGAAGCCAAAGCCTGGTTTCTGGAAAACGGCGCCGAACGGCCGATATGGGTCAAGGGCGAAAACATCAAAATCAAAGTGGAGCCTTCATCCGAAGTTTGCGCCAATACCATGTACACGCTGTTTGTCCGGCAGTTCGGCCCCAACCTGGCCGGACGGACGATGAGGCAGAAAGAGTCCGACTCGGTCAGTCTGCTGGATGAAAAAGGCTACGCCGTAATTCCGCCATCCGGCACTTTCCGGCAGGTGATCCGCAATCTTGATCTGATCACCGACAAGCTGAGAAGCCGGATCATCCAGTTGCTGCCCGTCCACCCGGAACCGACGACTTATGCCAGGATGGGACGTTTCGGCAGCCCGTTTGCGGCGCTGGATTTTTTCAATGTGAATCCGGCCTATGCGGAATTTGACATCAAAGCCACGCCGATGGAGCAGTTCGGCGAACTGATTGATGCGGTTCATGCCCGCAACGCCCGGCTGTTTATTGATATTCCTGTCAACCATACCGGATGGGCGTCGAAAGTCCAGATTGATCATCCCGACTGGTTTGTCCGGAAAGATGACGGGACATTCGTCTCGCCCGGTGCCTGGGGCGTGACCTGGGCCGACCTGTGCAAACTGGAATACAGGAAGCCGGAAGTGCATGCGCTGATGGCCGAAGTTTTTCTATTCTGGTGCCGCAAAGGCGTTGACGGTTTCCGCTGCGACGCCGGTTATATGCTGCCTTACGAAGCGTGGGAATATATCGTCGCCAAAGTCCGCACGGAGTATCCTGAAACGATTTTTCTGCTGGAAGGCCTGGGCGGCCCGGTGCGGGTGACCGAGCGTCTGCTTGGCAGCGCCGGACTGAACTGGGCATATTCGGAATTGTTCCAGAACTACGACCGCAGCCAGATAGCAAACTATCTGCCGGGGTCCGTCAATGCGGGTTATGCTAAAGGACTTCAGGTGCATTTCTCCGAAACTCACGACAACGGCCGCCTGGCGGCGCGTTCCAAAGGCTACTCCATGATGCGCAACGCGCTGTGCGCATTGTTTTCGCAGAACGGCGCATTCGGCTTTACCAACGGCGTGGAGTGGTTTGCGGAAGCAAAAGTGGACGTCCACGATGCGGAGCCGATAAACTGGGGCAGCGAAGACAACCAGATAGAATTTATCCGCCGGCTGCAAACTCTGCTGGAAATCCATCCGGCGTTTCATGCCGGAGCCAGGCTTGAACTGATTCAAACCGGACATGAGAACAGTCTGGCCTTGGCCAGGACCTCGGCTGACGGCGGGAAACATCTGCTGATCCTGGTCAATCTGGATGAAAAATCGCTCAATGCCGTTCACTGGACAAAGAAACGGTTTGATGTTCCCCATGACGGTTTTACCGACCTTCTCGGCGGGGAGAGGATTTTCTGTGAAAACCTGGGCGAAGGACTGCGCTGCGCGCTGCCGCCGGGCAAGGTTTACTGTCTTTCCACCGACAGCGCCGATTACGATTTGCTGAATAAAGCGCTGTCAGTACAGCACCGGACAGTTCCGGAACGGATTCTTGAGCAGCGTTTTCGGACAATGCTGCTGGAGATCATCACCCGGGCGGAAGGGTTCGGCGACATCAGCCGCCACAGCGGCGATTTAAACCGGCTGACCGAACTGCTGAGAAAAGACCCCGCCGCGCTCTGTGCGGAATTATTCGGCATGGATCTGCCGCCGGTGGTAAACTGGCACGACGGCATCGACCAGCGCCGCACCGTCATGATTCCGGAGGAACATCTGCTGGCAGTCTGGTCGCGGCATCCGTTTCGCGCGGAAATCAAAGACGGCGAAACCACGCTGCGCTTCTCGGAAAGCCTGCCGCTGTACGGCGAAGGGCATTTCACAATTATCCAGCCGCTTTACAAAAAAATTGACGTCAATAAACATCTGCAAATAAAAATAACTTCTTTCGAAGACCATCAGGTGGTCCTGTCGCACGGAGCGCTGCTGCTGCTGTGTAGCCCGGAGAAGGCGCGGTTCAGAACGCTTTATACCGGCAAAGAAACCCGCAGACACGATCTTTACGCGCTGTGCACAAATGATCTGGGCGGCATGAGCCAGGTGCGCGGCACCTGGGGTACGCTCACCAGCAAATATGACGCGATCCTGGCCGGCAACTGCAACCGGGCATTTCCGGTTGACCGTTCCGTGATGTTCACCCGCTGCCGGGTCTGGGCCGTATATTGCGACTATTCGCAGGAAATAACTCCGGGGTGCCTGCTGAGGTTTACCGCCGGACTGGACAATGTAGTGCAATGGCTGTTCAGCGTGCCGGTCGGCCAGGGCAAAACGATCCAGATCCAGCTTTCTCTGGAAATGTCCGATGACAAGAACTATGTCCAGCTCCATTTTTACCGTCCTCCGGCGCGGGATGACGGCGACACCGCACTCATGGACGAAAACAAAATCAAACTCATTCTGCGGCCCGACATTGAAGACCGCTGCAATCATGAAGTGACCAAAGCCCATACCGGCCCGGAAAACACGTTCCCGGCGGCAGTGCGGCAGCAGCCGGGAGGATTCGACTTCAATCCGTCCGGACAGCGCAATCTGACGATGCGGCTTTCGTCCGGAACTTTCACCTGCCAGCCGGAGTGGCATGATATGGCGGCGCTGCCGCTGGCGGCGGCACGCGGCCTGGAATCGCATCCCGACCTGGTCAGCCCGGGATTTTTTGAATGGCAACTGGGCGGCGGGGAATCGACAACGCTTTCCGCCGG
>CAIJKT010000642.1 GCA_903821255.1 uncultured Lentisphaeria bacterium
CACAGCAACCCCCTGATATTTGCCAGCACTTCAGCGGTTTCGGTATCAAGCGCGGTGCTCTCGTATAGGATTGCCTGCGGACTGAGATGGGTGATTACTTCGCCGCCATCGGGATTCTTCACCGACAGGTCGTAAGTCGTCTGGTCGATGGCCGCGACATCCACGCTCCAGCTCTTCGGGGAGTCGGCAAACGTCTTCTGCAATTCAATGAATTCAGCCAGGTCGGCATCATTCAGCGGGTTGGTCTTGCCCAGGTTGCGGCCCGGATAAAGCTGATAATACCAGACCTTGCGGGTGGGAGCGCCCTTCTCGAAGAACAGCACCACGGTCTTTACCCCCGCACCCTGGAACGTTCCGCCGGGGCAGTCCAGTACGGTATGCAGGTTGCAGCTCTCCAGCAGCAACTTGCGCAAACTGACTGAGGCGTTGTCGGTATTGGAGAGGAAAGTATTCTTGATGACCACGCCCGCCCGTCCGCCAGCCTTGAGCATCTTGATGAAGTGCTGGAGGAAGAGAAATGCGGTTTCGCTGGTGCGGATCGGAAAGTTCTGCTGTACTTCCTTGCGCTCTTTGCCGCCGAACGGCGGATTAGCCAGGATCACATTCATCCGGTCCTTGTCCTGGATGTCGCCGAGGTTTTCGGACAGCGTGTTGGTATGGATGATATTGGGCGCGTCGATACCGTGCAGAATCATGTTCATAGTGGCAATGACATACGCCAGCTTGTCTTTCTCCTTGCCGAAAAAGGTATTTTCCTGAAGCATCTTAGATTCGCCGGTGGTCAGATGGGGCTTGGCTTTCATAAAATCATAGGCTTCACATAGGAAGCCGGCTGAACCGATTGCCCCGTCGTAAACCTTCTCGCCGATGCGCGGCTTGACGACCTGGATGATGGCGCGGATCAGCGGGCGCGGGGTATAATACGAACCGCCGTCACGACCGGCGTTGCCCATGTTGCCGATCTTTTCTTCGTACAGATAGCTGAGTTCATGCTTTTCGGCCTGGGTGCGAAAACGCAGTTCATCAATGGTGTCGATTATATCCCGGAGATTGTAGCCGCTGTTGATCTCATTCTTGGTTTCACTGAAAATCTCACCGATCTTGTACTCAATGGTATTCGGGCCGGTGGCCCGCTGCTTGAACCCCTGAAGATAAGGGAAGAGTTTATGATTGACAAAATTACAGAGGTCGGGGCCAGTCAGTTGTTTGTTGTGGTCGGGTTTGCCGTCGGCCCCTTTCGGCGCGGCCCAGCTTGCCCAGCGGTAAGGCGTATCGAGAATAAAGGCGTATTGCCTGCCCTGGAGTTCCGCTTCCATCGCACGGTCCTGTTCCAGGCCGTCGAGATATTTCAGGAACAGCAGCCATGAAGTCTGCTCGGTGTATTTCAAGACCCCGCCGCCTTCCCGGCGGAGGACGTCATCTATATTTCTGAAGGCCTGTTCAAACATTATCCACCATTATTATATTATTGATTAGTTCTTTTCCGAAAAAGAGCCAGATTCCAGCCACCCTGCAATGGTCAGCAATATCAGGAATGAGCAAGCAATCAGCCGGAGCATAACAATGAACTCATAAGTACGAAGATGCAAGCTGGTTCCCGGAAAAATTAATCAAAATGTGTAAAGCGGCGTGGAGACTGATATACCGTTGTTAGGAGGATGGAGGATATACCTTTTCATATAAATTATCCAGCAAACGCGATAGAGCAAGTGATGGTCGCTTTGCATCAGATGTAAGAACATAATCCCCATTGGACGCATAAGCAATAAAAAAATATGCCCATCCCAAGACTCCTACAGTATACTTTGCCAAATCCAGCAAGCTTTCAAGTGCCGTCCAAGTTGGCCCGGTAATCTCATCCGCACTCTCGTTGTGAGCAAGAACCTTGTCCCGCAGAGTCTTCAGCTTATTCATAGCGTCTGCATACTCAGGACGCTCACATTCAGAAGTAATATAGTTTGAAAACAACAATGGAAAATCTGCGGGAGACTTGTCAATTGATTCAAGCAGCCCAACTGGAACTGTTCTTGTTTGAAGAGACAATTCTAACTGGAACGGTTCTCTGATTCCGGGAAGTTCATGTGCATGGTCTTTCAGATATTTAAGAACGCCTTTCAAACATCTTGTCGGATATTTTTTGTCAGGGTTGTCATATATTCTAGCCAGTGCCAATACGGCTTCTGTGTTTAAAGCTGCCCGTAATGCATTAAATAATTCTCCAAAATTTCCACGGCTTCTGTCATTGATCTCTATGTGTCGCTCTCCAGCTATCCGCATAAGCGCATAAGCCCTTTCCATGCGGAATATATCCAAGACAAGTCCTTTCTGTACGATATCTTCGATTTGACCCCGTGTTTGTATCATTAAGCTCCGGAC
>CAIJKT010000643.1 GCA_903821255.1 uncultured Lentisphaeria bacterium
GCTCCAGTTCGATCTCCACCAGTTTGCCTTTCGTGACATGCGGCGTGATTTCCAGGATAATCCCGGTTTCCTGGTACTGGAACGAACGATTGAGCGCTGTGTTGTCCGGCGTGGACGACTGTGTATTGGTGATTTCGGATGTGATTGTCGGCACCTTGTCCCCCACCGAAATTTTTGCATTGCTGTGGCTGGTCACTAGAATCTGCGGGCTGGAAATAACTTTCACCTGCGACCGGCCGGCCAGCGCTTTCAACTGCGCATTCTTATTCTTGTCGTTGCTGCTCTGGATCATGTAGGCCAGGCCGTCGGCCGGGGCAGTCTTGCCGTTCACGTCGGCATAATTGGTCTGAAGCGAGTTGATTGTGCTGCCGTTATTTTCATTAAGTGAATAGGTCATTCCGAAACTCTGTGAGTCGGACAGTGTTACTTCGGCCACCAGCACTTGCAGCAGCACCTGGTCCGGCACCGTGTCCAGACGCTTCAGCAGCGCTTGCAGCATCGCATAGGTTCGCGGTGTCGTCTTGATCACCAGGCGGTTGTTGACCGCGTCCGCGAAAATGCTTACCGGGACATCGAACACGCTGGCCGGCCCGATGTCCTTCTTTGACGAATTTTTACTGCCTGAACTGGAAGACGACGGCGGAGTCGAGGTTGACGTATTGTCAGCGCCGCCGCCTTTTGAGCCAGTCTTCTGGCCGGAACTGCCGGCGCTCAATGTGGTGCTCTCCACTTTGAACACTACGGACAGCGCCTGCACCAGCGCCGGGGCCTTGCTGTTGATTACGCGGTAAATATATACCCGCTCCTGTTCCCCGGTGTCGGTACGGTCCAGTATATCCACCCACTTCTTTAATTCATCCAGCGATTCCTGCGTCACAGCCGATGCCACGATCAGTTGCAGCCGGTCCATGCCGGTCAGCGTGATCGTACCGGCATCGGATTTCTGTCCTTCCGGCTTCTGCGCCGTCTGTCCCTCTGTCCGCTGCACTGCGGTCACCGGGAAACCCAGTACCGGCAGCACTTCGCTCAATTCATTCATCAGCCGCGACGCCGCGATGTTGCGGCAGTGCAGTACGGCCTGACGCATACCTGAACCCGGCCGTTCATCCAGAAACCTCAGCACTTCAATGAGCTTCGGCATATTCGACATCGCATCCACAATCAGCAGCGCGTTACGTCGCGGAACCTCGACCAGCGTCGCTCCCGCAGTCATAAACGGCTTGAGTTCCTTGGCGGCATCCGCCGCCGGCGCTGCTTTCAGTTTGTAAAACAGCACTTCCGCATTGCCGGACGGCTTGAAGTTCATCGTCAACTGCTGTTGCTGCGGCAGCTTGGAAAACGGCATAATCTGCACCACGCCGTTGTTCATCACACAGTATGATCCGCACAGCCGCAGACACTGCTCGAACATTGCCCACAATTCCGCTTCCGTCATCGGCATGTCCAGAAACATCGTGACCGTACCCTTGACTTCCGGGTCTGTCATGTAACTGAATTTCAGCGAAGCGGCAAACGCCGAGATCACGTCCGCAACCTCCACATTGTCGAAGTTCAGCGAAACCTTTACCGGCTTTGCATTCGCATCGGTCTTTTTATTGCGGATGAATTTTTCATAAAACGACGGCTGCGCTGCTCCCGGCACGGCCTCACGGGCTGATTCCTTTGGCGCTGTTTCTGAATTTGTCCCGGCATTCGGCGCATTCGGCGGCGACGATACTTCTTCGTCCGGGGGCTGATTGTCCGGCTTCTCTTTCAAATCACCGGGGAACTTGATTTTATCCGGAGTCTTCGATTTTTCCGCCGCCTTGTCCTTTTCTTTTTTTTCATTCACTTTTGAGCTGTTGCATGAACTCAATAACAGCAGACATGCCGCCAAGCCGCCGCAAATAATTATTGTTTTATTCTGTGAAATTGTCAGCATCTGTTCGTCACGACCCTTTACGCTATCTAACGAGCAATGTTACGCCTGTTGGCATTAAATTGCCATCTTTTTTGTGAACTGTCATCTTGCCGATGTCCCGGCAGGCAAAACCTAAAATCTAATATTCATGGATGATTTTACAACAGCACAAACAGTAAAAAGACATATTTAAATAATTGCCATGATGCCATGTATCGTGTTTATATCACCAGCAGGATCACCGCCAGCACCAGGAAGAACAGCCCCAGCAATATCTTGCCGACAAGCAGATTAGTGCGGGTCAGCTTGATGGCAGTCAGGATGGAAATACTGCAACAGGTCATGATGAACACGCCGATTAAAGGCAGAATGAACATCAGATTATAAAGCAGCAGCAGTCCGAACCATTTGGAGAATGCTCCGGATTCATTCGACAACAGCACCAGCGTCGGCACATAAACCTGACCGGTGCAGACGCTTTCCAGCAGTGTAACCAGCACGCCGATCACGAAGCTTCCGGCAATCAGGGAATGAAACTTCAACCCTTTTTTCATCACATTATGGCTCATCGTTTTGAGCCGGTCGGGCAGTTGCAGCACCACCTGCTTTGAATCACCTCCGGACTTATAAAACAGCCAGGCATCCCGGAATGAGATCAGAGCGAAGATCAC
>CAIJKT010000644.1 GCA_903821255.1 uncultured Lentisphaeria bacterium
CATGCCTGCGGTAAGCATGGAATACACGCGCACCCGGTTGCTTATCCTGTCGGCAACACCCATTAATAAACAGTATGATACCGCTGAAACAATCTGTCCGAATGATGCGATCATGCCTATCTGACTGGTCGCCAGGCCCAGTTTCACCTGGAATGCCTGCAGTTCCGTACCGGCAAAAAGCGGCATATCCGCAGACTTGACAATCATATTTAACGCCAGAGAGCGCATATTGCGTTTTTCGACGGAATGATTCGTGATCTTATTTAACAGTTTATCAACCACTGGCTGTATCTCCTTGTACCTTGCAAGCTATATCGGACTTGAACCGGATCCATTAATTACTGTTTGAAATTATATTTAATAATTTGCGCTGTTTTATATTTAGGATTAATCATGCTGTTGGAAAATATCTGCATGCCGCAATGATCACTATTGACAATCATATCAAGCCAGCCGTCCCCATCCCAGTCAAGTATTTGTACCACCGGCTCATGATGATGACTGAAATTATTTTTTAAATTTTTAAATAATTGTCCATTCCGTTCAAAAACGGGAAGCCCGTTACGGGTAGTTCCTGTATTTCTGAAAAATTCAATTGATTCGTTCAATTGGTTTATGCGTCCGGCAATTTTCTCGGATACCAGGATGAGATCATCTTTGCCGTCTTTATCCCAGTCACGATAGATGATTTGAGTCCTGTAGTGGCAGCGGATAGGGTTTCCGTCAGACAAATACAGTTTCTCGCCTGATGCAAATACCGGTTTGCCTTTTGTGCCTGTGTTCTTAAACACCATAAGACAGCCCCGGCCAAGCGCTTTGGAATCAAAGTCGGCGGAGAAATCGTAATCACCCTCAAATCCGCGCTTGCCATCGGCAATCATTAAAATCAAATCCGGTAGTCCGTCATTATTAATGTCGGCAACTTCCGGCGTGCAGCGATAACCGACCGGCATCCGGTCGGCAAAGCGGTTATGGTCATCTCCGGCGGTTTTATCGAATGATAAATGCAGTAGTAAATTACCCGTGAGATCATAACTTTTGAACTCATCCAGCAACCCGGTTGCGCAATCCGCATATGCGGCGGCTTTCCGGTTTGTGATTTCACGCTCTTTTTGAATGCCTGGCTGAAAACGGTTGCCAAGATAGAACCGTTCACCCAGCACCGGAGCGGAATATTTTCCTTCGCATGTTGCTGTTATTTTTTTACTGCTGTCAGCGTGCGATGCTTCGATTTCGATCTTATACGTACTCCATTTACATTTAATGAAATACCATTCTCCCTGTTTAAAATCAATCGGCTGCTGCGTAGTTATCTTGAACGATGATGATGAAAACTCAATCATGCCGGAGGACAATATTTCAATCAGAAAAGGCGGTGGCGATTGTTGTTGCGGAGAATTAATGCCGCTGAAAAATAATACGCTGTCACCCGATGCCGGATTTTTCTGAGGAGAATAATATAATTCTATCTGACCGCCGTCCGGGTTGATATTGCCCTTGGCCGGATATGACAAATAATCTTTATATGTTTCATTGGTGAGTTGCAGCGCTTCATTTTTGTATCCGGGGGCAAAATGTATCCAGTCTTTCAAATTGCATAAAATTAATTGTTCTTCATTATCAAACTGCCAGTTACCTCTTCCTCTGAGATACCGGATGAAACCGTAACGCCAGGAATCTTCATCGTTGATGATCAAATCCTTGATTCCGTCACCGTCCAGGTCTGCATATGCGGCGTGAGAATATAAACTGTTATGCTCGCCCGAGTCGGGACATCCGGCCAATCCGGTTTGCGCCATCGGCAGATTCACTGTTTTTCCTGGAATATAGCCGGCGGATGTATATTCTAAGATTCGCAATTTATTGTTTCTGACTTCCGCAATATCGCAGGGACCGCTGCCGTTTTTGCTGTCACAGAGAAAATGATTTAAATATGGAATATCTATAAATTCAGGAGAAATACTTTTAAAGGCATCGGTATATGTCTCAAATTTAGTATTGTCATTTGTGCTCTTATTGATAAAAACATTCCCGTAGGCGGAAACTAAATCATTTTTCCCGTCAAGATCCCAGTCTGCTACCGCCAGACCGCACGAATTCATGCCGGGAATGCCCCATATATTCATATTGAGCTTGGATGCAAAGGCCGGACTTTTCCGTGATCCAGTGTTTTTATAGAAATAACTGCCGTCCGGTGTGGTTACAATAATATCTTTAAGCCCGTCGTTGTCCAGGTCCGCATAAGTTATAACCGGAGAAAAATGCGGATTGCTGCCGCAATTCAAACTCTCGTCGGCAAATACTTGTTTTGGCGGAGCCCAGTTATTGCCGCCTTGATTTAAACAAACCATGATTTTGAAGTATTTATCCAAAGGGGAAAAAATTATATCATTTTTCCCGTCCCCGTTCCAGTCGCCAATTTCCGGGAACCCGTTCTGTTCTATTATTCCGGAAGGGGTGAAAACAGGCTCCTGTAAATTCCCGCTGTTCAAATAGATTTTCATTTCTTTTTTCCATTTGGAGCCCACCACCAGGTCGATAAGCCCGTCTCCGTTCAGATCCCCGGTGGCCGGAGAGGAAAAAGAAACTCCAATGCCGTGATTGATGATATATTTTCCGGAATCATCTTTCAGCTTATAGATTTTGCTGTTATCAAAAAGAGCCTCTGAAGGTTTATTCCCTCCGACGTTCTCCAGCAACAGTACGCCGTCGCTGAAGTTTCCGATAATCAGATCCAGCCTGCCGTCGCCGTTTAGATCAACCAGATTAAGTTTTTGCGAATATGGACGATGGATTGTGCCGGCCTGATGCATATAAAGCCTGTCGCCGAAGCCTGATAGCGGAGGATATACCAGCCGGTCCGGCAAGTCATTGGTTTTGCTGATGCTGACAGTCCAGTAACTGACAGGAACGTCATCCGCCACAGCAGACCAGTACAAAGTGCCGGAGCCGGGGGCGTCCGCTTTATAGCACGCAGAAATGGAACCGCCCGCCTTGAGCTGGTCAGGCATTGCCGGACGCACCTCGAAATTCAACCGCCCGGGTAGTTTCCGCATAGATTCCGGAAGCATTTTCAGATTGATTGGACAGGCAAACAATTCTTTGCGTCCAGGATAGAGACCGGCCATGGCATCTTCACGTGCGGCTTTTATTTCAATCTCGACGGTGTTCTGACTGTCTGCGGCTGTCATAACTCCGCCAATTGCCAATACCGCAAGCATGACATATAATTTCATATATCTCCTCATAATGCGCTACTTAATGATTATTTCACGATTATACTGATCGAAATAGCTTTCGAAGCCGAACTGAGCCAGTGAGTTGCCCTTGAAGCTGTTGACATGCCCGTCTATGAAGCCGAGATTAATATTGCCGGCATGGTGTGCTCTGACTCCGGTGGTGTCGCCTTTGGCTGCCGATATCGCAAAGTACTGAATATTATTTCCGGTACCGGTTATCCATGAATCCATAAAATAAATGAAAGTTGAAGACTTTCTAATTTTTTTCACATACAATATGGTCGGATCTCCCGATAAATCGCTGATCGGCGGATTCACCAGTGCTTTGTCGGGATCGTAGCCTGCCGCAAAAGTGCTAACCCGGCGCGCAGCGTAAGTCCGGTCCCAGATGCCTGTGCCGAATGACGCGTCATAGCGGTAAGGGTTGGCGGCAGGACAATAAAGAATATTAGGATTTGATATATATTTTGCATCATTCAATATGCCGGCCCATGATTTATTGGCATATAGTACGGCATTCGCCCTTACCAGAATAGTTTCTTTGAAATCATTGGCATAATTTGTTGAAATCATTAACAATTGTTTCTGGTTATTAATACATTGCGAACTTCTTGCTACTTCCCGGGCTTTGTTTAAGGCAGGCAGCAGCATCGCGGCCAAAATTGCGATGATGGCGATCACCACGAGGAGTTCGATGAGCGTAAAAATTTTCTTCCGGTTTTTCATTATTTCCTTTCTCCTTTTGTTGATTGGATTTTTCCAGTTTATGTTTATCGCTGCATTATTGGGGCTTCACGGCCCGTAAAATCGCGAATGTTCCGGAAATGTGGGCACTGAGCAGTTCCAGTGCCGCGCTGGTCCATTTCATCTCCAAGGCCAATATGATCGCTTTATGCTGTCTGACTACAAAGCTGGCGGATTTTTTGCCCGGCTCGCTATTGGCATTATGCTCATCAAGAAAAGATTGCAACGCATAACGATGCAACTGCTGGTTCCATATTTTTGCATGCTGGATGATGCGTTCGCAATGCGTTCCAGCCACCAGATAGTGGTGAAATTCGGTATCGAGCTGGCGCATGGTACTGGCAACTTCCAGTTCCGATATCTCATCTTTCTCTATCTTTGCCACCACTTCGTCGGATCGGCGCATGACATCGTTCAAGCGTTCAAAGTCCTCCGGAGTTGCAAGTTCAATGAACTTCTTTACACTGGCAACTTCGACGCTTTCACGCAGTATAGTAAGTTCTTCAATTTCACTTGCCGTATATTGCTTGATAAAGCAGCCGCGGTAAGGAATAGTCTCCAGCCAGCCTTCACGCTCCAGTTGACGCAGCGCCTCCCTTACCGGTGTCGCGCTGATTCCGATTTCCTCTGCCAGCTTTTCCTCCTTCATCGGAGTACCGGGCGGACAGTTATCATTCAGTATCTTATTCAATATCCAATCATATGCCTGGGTATGGCGTGTCTCTTTCATCACTTGCTCCATTAAGTTGTATGATTACATTATAATTTGCAGATCGCTAAAAGTCAATTATAAAAAAGCATAAATCTATAGAATAATTGGAATTTATTCTGATTTTATCTTTAAAATATGATATAATCCATGTTATTCTATAGAATTGTGTCGATAATTTGCTTCCGTTGAGCCAATCAGATGATGCATCGTCATATACAGGATTATAAACATGCTGATTTTAAATTATCTTTTCGAAACGTCCGGAAAATCAGTATTCCATAGACGCGTATCAAATAATATCTACTGTATTGGAGCCCATGTCTAAACAGGATGTCCATACTTATAGCCATCCTTCTTTCTGTGGATAAGCGCCAGCAACAAAGAATCAGAAAATTCTTCGCACTGATTCAGCCTGAAAATCCTGCTCATGCGATTTTTTTCAAGAAAAAAATATTCTTCGCACTTGTTTTTTTTGTTTCAAATATTATA
>CAIJKT010000645.1 GCA_903821255.1 uncultured Lentisphaeria bacterium
AGGCCTTCGATACCCCGGTATCGGCAGCCTCTCAGAATACGAACCAATTCTCAAAATCTTCGCAATCTATTTTAAATTTTCAACCTTATAGAGTATAATGGAAATATAAGCCTCTTCAAGTTTTGAAATTACGCCAATTTCACTTCCCTGTACCTTTTTTCATAAACACTCCTGGATTCAGGTTATCAGTTCAAATCAAAATCTTCCATCCGCTACTAAGGAGTTGTTAAAAAATAAAGCTCCTAAGGAGCTGTAAATAAATAAACTTTACAAGTTTCGCGAAATATCCCGAGGTGATTTTGTGAATTGCCGGAGAGAAGCATACCCTCAGGTATGTAACGAGCCGGCAAACACAAAGGCATCCGGGAGAAGCGCGAAGATGTAAAGGTTATTTTTGTACGGCTCCTAAGCTTCCCCCGCTATCTTTCCACTATCTTAATTTCTTCCTCAGTCAAACCGTACAATTCATACACCAGCCGGTCGATCTCCCGCTCCAGTTCCCGCGTGTCCGCGTTCTTCGTCCTGTCCGCTCCGTCCAGCCTGTCCAGACCGTCAGACCCGTCCGCCTCAGATTCTTTCCGCGAAAGAATCTGATCGACTAGAAGTTCAATTTTTTGATCTGGTTCATTGGGAATCGCAAATTGCTGAATATCCCGAATCATGATTTGCGGAAATGTATCTTCATCGCTTATCTGAAACTTTTTCCTGAAATACCAGCCGATAAAACTGGAGTTGATTACGCCCAAAAGCGTTTTATAAGAGATTCTTGCATTTTCCGGCTTCAGCTTGAGAACGAACAGCAAAGAATTACAGTAGGAAGTCTCTGAAACGTAATTGGCGATTAGTGTTCTGCCGGTAATTTTTCTGATGAGAATCTTCTTCCCATCAAAATTTTCTGGGTTCCGAGGAGCCGCCAGCCACTTGCCGTATTGAATCCAGTTGTTCTGATTCCAAAGCAGTTGATAACGGCCAATGTGCTTGCCGTCGAAAAAAGGCAACCAGCTTTCATCAATTTTTTGATCAGCAGTAAAGGGCTTTGTCCTGGTTATTTCCGCAGTTTGAGGAGGACTGCCTTTTCCAATTTCATAGACTTTTATGCCGGAGAATATTTCTGAATATTCTATTAACGCGGGGAATTTGCAGTCTATTCGCTGAATTATCGCAAGTTCGTTTTGATCGCTTTTGATATTGAAAGTTTTTTGATTATGCCAAAATTCAGTTGAAATCTTAAAGCTTCTTTCAGCCTGGTCAATACTGTCAATTTGAGCTTTTTTGTTAAATGTTCTTACTAACACTTCATTCTGATTAAATTTTGCTTCTGATTTGTTTTTCCGGAAGAATAAAAGAATTGTATCCACCGTAGCATCTGGAAACACATTTGCGGGCAGCAAATCGATTTCATTTATCCGGGTGTTTTCCAGCAGGAACATTCTAATTGCTTCTGTGAAACCTAAATTCAGCAATGTATCAGGATTTATAAAGCCGAAATGGCCTTGTGCATTTAAAATGTTTACCGCTCTCTCAATAAAAAGCGTATAACTTTCTCCGCGCCAATTAAATGTTTGATATTGGCTTTCGTATGCAGACCCTGTTTTTTTATTGAAATTTACTCCATACGGCGGATTGCCGATGACGACATCAAAACCGACGAATTCGCCGTCGTCGTTGAGGACTTCGGGGAACTCGAAGCGCCATTCAAAGGCGTTTTCATAGATTTTGTTGCTTTTGACGGTTTCGATTTCGGCTTCGAGCTTTTGCAGATCGGCGGTGAGCTTTTTGACCTGCTTCATTTTTTCATTTTTCGCGGCACGGGATATTTCAAAGAAATCGCGCTGGTTAAGCAGCGTGTTTAACTCGTTGCCGAGTCTTTCCGCACGGATTGAACGCTTGTCGGTATGGTTGATTTCAGTTTCAAAATCGCTTTTGATGGTGTCGATCAGCTTTTCCATGGACCGCTTTTCGTCTTTGCTGGCGGCGTTGCGGTAGGCCATGACGGCGAGACGGTAGCTGGCGATGGTCCACTTGCTTTTGCGCAGCGCTTTTTTGATGTCGGTGTCGAGGTCGTAGCGGCTGATCAGGGAATTGCCGCACTTGATGTTGATGTCAATATTGGGCAGGGTCTCAAGCTCGGCCCCGTCGCCGCCGGCCTTGTAATAGGCGTTTTTCAGCAGTTCGATCCAGAGGCGGAGGCGGCAGATTTTCACGGAATTGGGGTTGATGTCCACGCCGAACAGGCAGCTTTCAATGATCGTCTGTTTTTCATGAAACAGCGTTTCCTGCACGCGCTGGCTTTCTTTATTGTTGGGATTGTACTCGAAGAGTTTGCCGTCGTCGTCGGTCACAATCAGTTCGTCGTTGACGACTTCCAACTGGTAGTCCCGGAGGGTTTTGCCCTGACGATCCAGCAGAATTTTCAAATCGCTCTTGACGGCGATGATTTCATTGAGGGCGGAGACCAGGAAATGGCCGGAGCCGACGGCCGGGTCGCAGATTTTAAGGCTGTTGATGATCCCGTTGGCGTCCTGCTTGTCGGTGATTTTGTCAAACACCTGGTCGATGTTTTCGCAGTTCCAGCCTTTGGCAGCATTGAATTTCTGCACCACGGCGCGGCGGATGGCTTCGCGGCACATGTACATGGTGATAAAGCCGGGAGTGAAAAACGAGCCGTCTTTATAACCGTTGATCTTCTCGAAAATCAGGCCGAGCAC
>CAIJKT010000646.1 GCA_903821255.1 uncultured Lentisphaeria bacterium
GCTCCTTGATCATCAGTTCAAAGTCTTCGGCCTTGTAAGTCTTGACCGGAGCATGCTTATACTCGTTTTTAAGTTCCTTGTTCCAGAAATCCATGCGGGTCTGGTTGGTGTCGCAGAACGCTTTCAGTTCCGCGATTTTGGTGTAATCAACCGCGAGGGCCTTGATATACATCGACGACCTTCCTCCGGTTCCAACAAGTACATACCTTTTCTTCGCTTTTGCTGCCATTTTAAAATCCTCATATTGGGGTTAATATCTATTTAAACGCTTTGGCGTTTGACAAACTTTGTCGGGAAAACAATCGTTTCCGGCGAGGCTGAACGCCGTTCCGCCAGTTCCACTATTCTTTCATTCACTTCCGCAATCGGGTGCGCCACCGTGCTCAGTGACGGACATGAGTAATTGCCCCAGGGGTCATCATCGAATCCGACGACGGCAATGTCGTCCGGAATCCTGATGCCTTTCTCCCAGGCGTATTTTAAAAAACCGAAAGCCATGCGGTCAGTATCGAAAAACACCGCGTCAGCATTCGATTCCATCAATTTCTTTCCAAGCTTGTAACCGTCCTCAAACTCGCTGCCGCCGGTTTGAATCAATATTTTTTCAGCGCTTCTGCCGCGGAAGCTGCGGAATGCCTTTTCAACACCCTCGACGCGGTCACTGATGCTTCCGCAGCGGACGATCCGCGACCGGCCGCTTTCCAGCAGAAAGAGAATGGCGTCCTTGATACCGGATGAACGGTCAATTTTTATCTGGTGAAATCGGCAATTCTGCGGAACCTGCGTACAATCAACAAAAATAAACTGCTGCGGCAGGGAAACGAGCACATCCTCCGGCAGCCAGTTGCGCCAGGCGAACAGCACCACCGTATCCACCATGCCGGCCCATTCGCTGAGCATCGTTCTTACCGTGTCCCGGGTATCCTGCAAAAGGCCGACAATCGGAAAAAAGTCATGCACTTCCAGCCGTTGCTGCAGATCATGGCTTTTCCTGATGAAAATATCATTTTCATTAGTTCCGGTCACAATGCCGACAAAGTTGCTCTTGCGCAGCCGCAAGTTTCTGGCGGCAATATTGGGAATATAGCCCATGCGGGCGGCGGCCTCCAGAATCTCCTGACGTTTGACGTCGCTGATTCCGGCCTGTTCTTTCAAGGCGCGGTTAACCGTCCGGATTGATACTCCGGCGTCTTCCGCGATTTGTTTAAGTGTCACTGCCATAATTTATAACTTTCAATATCTTCGCCAACGTTGGCATTTATTATACATCGCAGAAAAAGTCATGTCAATGCAATGTTAGAATTTTTTTTAAATTTAATTAATGATTTGACTTTGGCGCTTATCAGCCGTATGATACCGGGAACATTAAAGGAACAGCAGACGGCAATGTTTAAACTTGCAACATTCAAAGTGGACTGCACCCCGCCGGCCGGAACTGTGGTCGGCTTGAATTTCAGCGGCGGCGCGGAATTTATCCGCGATCCGCTCTATCTGCACGGGTACATTTTTTCAGCCACGGGCGGCAGATATCTGATCGCCTCCATGGATTACTGCGCCCTGCTGCATTCGGCTTATGAGCAATTGCAGACTGCGCTGGCGGAAGGGGCCGGAACGGCGGTTGAGCATACGGCTGTTCACTGCATCCACCAGCACGACGCGCCGCTGATAGATTTTGAAGCCGCAAAATATATCAATCCGCAGGCTCATTTGCGTTTTGCCTGGTACCGCGGCATCATTGACAAATGCCGTCATGCCGCGGCCGCGGCATCAGAGAATTTTGTCGAGATTACGGAAACCGGATTCAACGAACACCGGATTCACGGTTATGCGTCCAACCGCCGGATGCCGGACAAGGACGGCAGGATTCAAGTCAGGTTGAGCCGCTGTGCCGAACAGGCGCTGAGAGACCTTCCGGCCGGAACGATTGACCCGATGCTCCGCACCTGCGCTTTCAAAGACTGTTACGGCGGGATAGCGGCAACGCTGAGCTTCTATGCCACGCATCCGCAAGTGGCAAACAGCGGCAATAAATTCAGCGCCGACGCGCCGGGCGAAGCCGTCCGGCTGCTGGAGCACGAAATTCCCGACGCAATCCATGGTTTTTTCACCGGCGCCGGCGGCAATATCACCGCCGGGAAATATACTTCAGCGGATGACCTCGAAGGCAACATTCTGAAGTTCGGGAAAAAACTGGCTGACGGAATATCGTCAAATATCAAAGGCATGCAATGGGAACCGGCCGGAGACCTCGCATGGCGGAAAGCATCATTTCCTTTCCCCGCCGTGCCGGCGGACAGAAATAAACTTGGCGAAATGCTGCAAAAAGATCCCGCCAGCGCTGCTTCAGCCGCCGCGCTGCTTGGCGCCGATGACTTCAATCCGTCTCCGGAATATGTGATCAACATGCTGCATACCGGCAATGTCAGGCTGATTTTTCTGCCGGGCGAACCGTTTGTGGAATACCAGCTTTTCATCCAGTCGCTGCTTCCCGATGAATTTGTCGCCGTCGCCGCCAATTGCCGGGACGATTTTCTCTACCTCCCGCTGGCCGCCAGTTTCAATGAAACCGGCGGTTACGAGACCGGTTATTTCTGCCGCACCACCCCGGAGTTCGAGCCCCGGTTCAAAGCAGCCGTTACCGGACTGCTTGGCCGGTAACCGGAGCGAGAACCTTTAGATGATCAATATCTGATTCAAGAATGGTGTCTTTGAGAAAATATTCTTCTCCCGGTGCAAATTGAAGTTTAACCACCGTTGCGTCATCCGCCGGTTTCAGCTCCATCGAGCCGCCTTTGAGGCTTTTAATGTTCAGTGATGTCATTTTACCATTTCTGCGTTCGGCGCTGATCAGGAAAGCTCCCGGCAGACGGACATTTTTGAACGAAATATCCAGCCATTTATCGGGAACCGCCGGGAATACATGCACGACTCCCTGTTTCTCATGCACCAGCATTTCAATAATTGCGGTGGCTCCGGCCATTGTGCCGTCAAGCTGCATGATTTCGCTGGTCTCTTTCGGTTTCAGCATATCGTTTCGCCGGTGCGCGGTCAGTCCGCGGAATTTCGGCAGATAAGCAGTCGCCAGGCCTTCATTGATGAATACTTCCTTCCAGATGTTCAGCAGCAGGGCCGGCGCGTCCTTGAACCCCATCCGGGCCTGGATGATCGCGGCCCAGGGATAGCACCATTCACTCCACTGGCCCATGCCCCGCACGATCCAGTGGTCGATGGAATTATCAATGATGTGCTGCTGTTCAGGCGAGATATTCTTCAGCGTGTCGAACGGATAGATACAGGCCAGGTGAGAATGATGGCGGTGGCAGACGTCTAAATCCTGATCCGCCCAGATGGCGATATGTTCACTGCCCGGTTCGCCCGTAAGCGTATATTCCGGAACGCGCTGTTTAATTTCCCGCCAGACCGGGCGTGGAGGGAGACCGAGAATTTCACCGGCCTCCAGCAGCATGTCCGCCAGCATGTGAATGCAGGCCAGTTGATTGGACGGATCGCGTCCGGTATTTTGATGAACCATGCGGCCGTCTTTTTTTACCGGGAAAATGCAGCCGTATTCAGCGGAAATGCTCAACGGGATGGACAGCCTGCCGTTATATTCCTCCAGAGTTTCTTCAAAAACCCGCATGACGCCGTAAATGAACGGATAAGCGCGTTTTTTGAGAAACTCCTTATCCTGCGTGTATTTGTAATAGAGCCAGTAAAGCCGGGCCGTCCAGCCGCCGCAGGCAAAATCCAGGACGCTGCCGGTGCTGATGCCGCCGCACTGATAACCGCGGTCATCAACGGCATGGGTCATCAGCAGGCCGTCTTCAATGCCGAACAGATTGCGGGCATTTTCGCGCATCACCCGCTGAAAAGATTCGGATTCCAGCATGTCAAACAACGGCATCAGGTGTTCAAATTTTCCGGTGGCGAATGCCAGCGTATAAATCTGCTGGATATTGACATTAAAATGATAGTCGCAGCTCCACGGCGCAGTCTGGTATTCTTCCAGCCACGGCCCCTGCAGTGCGCATGCAATGCCGCCGGGCCGGGTCGCGCAGGCGAATTTATACATGGCGAACTTGTAAAACCGGTTAAGAAAATCTTCCGGAATCCGGATTGCCGGAGTATCTGCCCAGTAATTGCGCCACCAGCCGGCGACGGCTTCAGAGGTGGTTTGAAAATCTTCCGATGCCTTGTTCAATACCGGCGCATACCCCAGTTCCAGGGATACCGCAAAGCCGTAATCGGCAGCGCGGCAGAGCGCCGTTACGCCGGGATCGTCCGGACACGCCTGAAACCATCCGTCGCCGGTTTCGCCGTTGAGCATTTGCGGCGGGACGTATCCGGCCATCTGCATAAGGTGACCAACCCACTCCCATGCGGGACGGCATTTGACCGCGGCAATAATATGGTCCGCATCTTCAATCAGCAACTGATTGCCGGAAAGACTTTGGATCAGCCGCATGATGCCGCCGTCTTTTGTCAATACATCCAGACATCCGGACTGGTATTGAAGTTCGGCTTTGGCCAGTTCGTGTCCCGGCTTCAATTCCAGTTCGAACCGTCCGACCGGCAATCTGGTGGAACTCCAGCCGGTATGGTATCGGGCCCACATCTGGTGGCGGAATTCCTGGACTTCCTTACGGACGAAACGATTTTGCACCGGCGCTACATCATAAGGATCATATAAGTCCACCAGTTCCCGGTATGTCTGTCCCGGCATGACACATTCGCCGTAACGATGGTCCCACAGATCCCCGCGGTTCAGCGTGATGCAGAGGCGGCTTCCGCCGCCCCACACCAGCGCACCCATATTCCCGTTGCCCAGCGGCACTCCGCAATGCGTCCGGTCCAGCGGGAATTTAAAAACAATGCTGTCTTTCATTTTTTGTCTTCCAAAAATTATTAATGTGTTCCGACATTGGCCACCGACCTAGTCCGCCTTTATCCAAAATGATATTGTGACAGGTTTCCCCGCCTCCACAGCAAGATCCCTGTTCAGTCTGTCCACGCTTGTACACTTGACAAAACCACTGCCGCCGTGCGCCTTCCCGGATTTCACATCATAAACAGGCTTGCCAAGCGGCTGCCACCCGGAAGGGAGTCCGTTGGAGCCTGCCGTCTCAAAGTCTCCATTTTCAATTGCAACTCCGCCAATTTCCACATCGTCATAGCATACGTACTGATCTTTCATGCCGCCCATGAAAATAAGCATCACAACACCGGAATTTTTCGGGGTAAAGGTGAAATGACACTTTGTCCACTCGGCTGTCACCGGCTGGGTGGCAACTACAAGTCTCTGGTCGGCGTTCTCTTTCATCCAGCCGGCCGGGCCGCCGGATACACCATCACTGCCGCGGTCAAAACTCATGGAGACTTTGGAGTTCACTCCAAAGACATGTACGCCGGCACTGGTTACGGATATCGCTCCTGCTCCGCTCTTTGCGGGCTGTTGAGCCGGCAACGGGAGTGGAACTTCTCTGCAAAAATCCTTCAGCGGACTTGCCGGCTTCTTCAAATCCTTCACGATCAGCCCGGCCATTTTATAGGCCCCCTCCGGCGAGAAATGAGTGCGGTCCGACGGGCGGTAAAAAGATTCGGACTTGCTCTCCCCTGACTCATTCAGGAGTTTGCCGCTGGATTCATAGAGATCAACGCAGAATACTCCCTTCTCGGCAGCTACCTCGTTCATTGCGTCGGCATAGGGTTTGAGCTCTGCCGACAGGACTCCGGACTTGTCGAAAACGCGGCGGTGCATCGGAGTGATGAAGACCGGCGTGATGGAGGCGGCTTTCGCGTCATCAGCGTATTTTCTAAGGAAATCCTTGTAATTTCCACCCGCAACGGTGGACTCCGCTTTTTCTTTTCCGTGAGAGTCGTTATGACCAAACTGTACAAGGACGAACTGAGGTTTGCCAGCCAGAAGTTTTTTCCAGCGCCCTTCCTCAATGAAGGTTTTTGAGCTGCGCCCTCCAACTGCCAGATTTTCGACTTTGCAACCGTCGCTCAGAAAGAACCGAATCATCTGGCCCCAGCCGGCAATGTTGTCGCCAGGCTTATAGTTTGCGACGGTGGAATCCCCCGCCAGCGCGATTGTAACTTTATCTTCGCCATGTGCGAAAGCTCCCCATGCAACAACCATTATCACAAGAGCAGAGAGCATCATTGATTTAAATTTTGTCATTCCTTGATTCTTTCACATTTAAATTCGTGTTTTAAAGTTGATTTTCTGAGTTTGTGCTTCCATGTCATATCGATTTTTCAACGTTTATAAAGCGCGACATCGCTGACAACCGCATTACTGTAATCCTGACGCAGCGTGAAGAACTCAAAATAAACCGGAGCTTTCGCATCAGCGCCGGCAACCGTGAACGGAACTTCATATCTGGTCCAGCGGTCCCCTGCCGGCAAATCTCCGCCGCTGAAAGTTTTTTCCTTCTCTTTGGACAACCTTACTTTCATCGTATCAATTTTATCCCCTTTGACATAAAATACCAGCAGATAATCGCCGGCGGCAAGATTAACAGGCTGACCGGTAACGGAACCGCGCCGCAATGTCGGCCCCCAGGAGGGTTCTTCCAGTATCTCAACCTTGATGCCGGGGCCTTTGCCGAAACCCTCTTTGACTTCATACGCCGTGGTTTTCCTGAGCGCATAATCCAGATTGCTTTTCCATTTGATATTACTATTTTCAAGCATATCAGCATTCAATCCCGGTATCTGAAACAGCGGATAATGCGCGCGAAATTTATAAGATTCAAGTTTCGGATCAATCAGCGCGGCTTTAGGTTTAGATTCTTTGCCGTCTTTTCTGGACAGTTCAAAATTCATCCCGATAATGTTGCCGGCTCCCGGGGACGAGGCGATTTCATCCAGCGGCAGGGAGATCAGCAGCGCATAACCGTCCGCTGTTTTTTCCTGCTTTAATACCGCGCCGGATTCGAATGCTTTACCGGATGATGGATTTACAACTTGAATCGTTCTGCCGGTCAGCGACGGAACTGCGGCAAAAAGATATTGATTGATTTTTAAATCCGGAATGTTTTTTCCGCCAAAATCATCCAGGCCGATGCGGTTAAACGGGGAGCGGTCAATGAACAGCTCCAGCGCATCGCCATTCCAGAGATTATTGTCCGGCGACGGCGTGACTGCCGGGTCGCTGACTTCAGCCTTGACCCACAATTTGCCGGAGCCGGTCCACAGCGCCAGTTTCGAGCCGTCTGTCATCTGCAACTTGAGTGCGGCGGCTTCCCCGGCGGGAATCGTAAATTCCCCGCTGCCGGCGTATATTGCAATATTATCCGCGACTAATTTGCTTTCGCCTTTAAGCCCGGACTTAAAACCGGATTTGGCAAGCTTGAAGCCAACCGGCAAACGTAAATAGTCAGAATCTTTAAAATATAACTTAACTGGAGCAATGTTGTCGTCAAAATCCGCCAGCACCACATTTTTGGAACCGGACAGATTTTCCGCCTCCAGGAAAGTCATATTGCCAAACATTCTGCCGCGGATCGCAACCGGACGGGCGGTTTTGAATTCAGCCTGCGTAAAAAGTGAAGTCAAACGGTCTTTAGAACCGGTGGCAAATATCGGATCCAGCCCGAGTTCGATTTCCTTCTGCGCCGGCAGTTCATTGCCAAAACAGTCGTACAATTTAACTCCAGTGACTGCCGGAAGAATCATCGTCATTCCGCCTGCGCGGAGCGACCAGATCACGCCGGAACTGTTCCTGCCGTCCCTGTCCGTGAAAATGCCGCAGCGCAACAGTTTATTCGAAAGTTTTATCGGTGTTGTTTCCGATTTGCCGTCAAGAAAAGACGAGAGGCTGTTGAGCCCGGCCAGAATATCGTTCGGGCCCAGTTCATTCTGATTTTTGCTGATACTGGTGCTGGGAATGCCGGTGATGCCGCGCAGGCCGTTCAGCAGACCCAGCAGATAATGACGCTGGACATCTCCGGCGGAAAAGGCCTCCTGCCGGCCGATATCCTGCTTCCGTTTGGAATTATCGATAAAATACAGTTCCTGCTCCCAGAGCGGAGTTTCCGGAGCGAGAGTTTTTTTCAATTTTTCAATCAGATTGGAATAGCGGAAAAGCACGCCGTTAATATTGTCCAGACTGGACTGATAAGGGTTGAATGACACGCAGTCAAGATATTTTTCGAACCCGATATTGTGCAGTTTTTCAAGCCATCCGATAAGATTATATCCGGCATCGCTGGTGGCATCGCCGGCGATAAGCAAATCCTGCGGGTTCTTCTGCTTAATAATCTCCCAGGCTATTTTCTGCAATATCAAATAATCCTGCGGCGTCAGCACCCACTGCGGCTCCACCAGCAGCATCCATTTATTGACCCGGCTGCCGAAATGTTCGGCTGCGCTGTTGACGTGCAGCCGCCAGATATCATCTTTCAGTGTGCGGGGTTCCCGGTCCGGAGTGTCTTTATCAAGTGACCGCCGGGTGTATTTGTCATCATAAAACCAGTTGGGCATGGGACCAATCTGCACTCCGCCATTCATCCGCCTGGTGGTATAAATCCACCACGCGCCCAGGCTTGGAATCGGCTCAATGCCATACTTTTCCAGCAGTTTGATATCGGCGTCGATCATGGTAAAATCCATTCTGTCGGGCTGCGGCTGAACTTTCTTCAGGTCAAATGAGACCATCCCGTGTCCAAATCCGCATAACGCATAAAGTTGCGTTTCCAGATCAATGCCCTGTCTGATTATCAGCGGGCAGTCATTGGAAGGCGTCAATTGATAATAATTCCCGATCGTCCGGAAATGTCCGCCGATGCGTTTGCGCAACGGAGAAATTGCTTTATCCAGTTTGTGCAGCACTGCAAAATCGCCGCCGGAACTGAAGACCGGTGTGCGGTCAAACACTACTACCGTATTGAAACTGCCGTACTGCTTCGGTTGATATTTGACTGAGCCGGTATAAAGTGAACGTCCATCAATGGATTTAAAAGACGCATCCCGGTTCAGCGCTGTTTCGAGAGTTTCCATATTTTTCAGGAAATAGTCACTGCGGAGATGAAGGCGGATTGGAGCCTTGGCTTCTGAACTGTGCAGCAACGCCTGAATTTTCAATTCAACCGCTTCATCCGGATAGAAAACACTGATAGAGCGATCACAGGTGATGGCGGCTTCGTTGCATACTGCCGCTTCGGCGGCGTCCGTATAGCAGACCTTTAAATTATCCATGCAGAGTCCGTTAAGCCATTCCGCCGGATTCCTGCTGAATGACCGGAACATTATGGTGTAAGTGAAATTTGCTTTAACCTGGATCTTATATGAATATTTCCGCCATTCTTTTCCGGGATTGAACGTTTTGCTTTCCAGTACCGGGTAGCGTTCCTTGACGCTGCCGTACTGACGGGTAAGATCACTGCACCGGAAATCCATGATGATCCCCGGCTGTTCATGCAGTTTGCCGTCTTCATCCGGAATGCTCTTCGCCATGAATGAAATTTCAACTTCGCCGTTCCGCGGCAGATAGAATCCGGCGGCATAAAGATTGTATTCAGGCAGACCGTGATAACCCGGCATTTCCAGATATTGATTGCCGGATTCCTCGCGGCGGGTCACCGGCGCATAAATCCGTTCAGGATTCTTATAGCCTTCATCTTTGTTGAAGTAGCCGAGGGCGAAAAAACCGGGAACCGGTTTGCCGGATTTGCCAAGCTCCATATTGCCGTTGAAAATCAACCACTTTTCCTGCCTGGCGATTTCCGGATTATCCAGCAGCATGACATCGGCAGCCTGAATTCCGGAGGCACACAACATAAAAGCCATTACTTTCCGTACCAATTTTCTCATCAGTAAGAATCCTTAATTGCAATAATTTATATTCAGCGTCCAGTGGCGGCAAAGTATTTTTTCCATGCCGCAACGCCGGAAGCATCGTCATAGATCATATATTCCCTGATGGGCGCCAGTCTGGCATGGCCATCCGTATAGCTGGTCGGGATCAGATTATTATGGTAATCACCCCAAATCTGGGCATAGCCGGAGCCGAAATACGGCCCGGCCAGATAGCGGTAATCGATAATCACATAATTCGCGCCGTACACTCCCGGACCGTAACCGCCGCAAAGGACTTCCACCGTTTCGCTGGGCTTCTGGATTTTGTTCCGCTTAAATCCGTCCAGTCCGGGAATATTTTTCATCCAGCTTGGCCCCGCCCCGTTCATCAGGTAGGGAGTGTTCCAGGTGGTCTGCGGAACCGAAGTGTAATGCACATTGGACGGACACATGGTTTCCAATATGGAGGTAGAGACGCCGCCCCAGGGCTCTCTGGCCCCTTTCATGTATTTGCCGCTGATCAGAAGCATGGTCCAGGTACGCGTTGGAGACCATGCCTGGGCTGGAGACGGATAACAGTCCGCGGAATCCGCGGAATAGTTGCCCAATGCCAGATTTATCTGTTTGGTATTGTTCACGCAATTGATCTGTCTCGCCTTGATTCTCGCTTTGTTCAGCGCGGGCAGCAGCATCCCGGCCAAAATCGCGATGATGGCGATCACGACCAGGAGTTCAATGAGCGTAAAAATTCTTTGTTGCGACATTTTTTGCTGACTGATGTTTTTCATTCTGGAATCCTCCTTTTACCGTTTTTTACATTCGCTACAAATTAATTATCTTCACTTATTCCGGCGCTAACAAGTTTCTCTGACAATCAGCTCCGAGTCAATCTTAATACATACTGTTTCGCCGGAATTTTCATTATTGATATTCTTTTTGATCATTTCGCCCAGCCGCCTGCCGATTTTTTCCAGCGAAGGCGATACTGTCGTCAGATTGTATTCGCGATATTTCGAATTATCGTCAAATGAAATCAGCATAAAGTCCTTTCCGGCAGTTAACGAATGAGACTTGGCAATATCCACTATAAGCGCGGCCACCTCGTCATTCTGGGCGATTAAAACCACGGACTTACTTTCCAGCTCTTTGATAAAGCAGTCATTGCCTTTTGCAAAACTCTTACCGTCTTTTATAAATTCCAGAACTTTTAATTTCCGGTTGCCGCCGGAACCGCGCTTGAAACCAAATTCAAGACCGCGCAGTCGTTCGCGCAGCCAGAAACTTTCAAAACCGGCCCGCCGGCAGAAAATCACATTTTTCAATCCCTTAGACAGCAGATAATCGGCGACCATGACACTATCGCCAAAAACATTTACCGAGACTATATTGTACGGCCAGTCCAGCCAGCTGGAGATCCCCCGGTCAAATATAAACACATCGTTATGGAACTCAAAAAATATTTCAGGATACTGGGAAATAACGGTTTCCAGATCCTGGTCCGCAACAATCAGCAAGGCATTGCAGCCTTCGCAAACCAGTTCTTTCAGCAGTCGGCGGTAGTCTTCCAGTTCATTGATGCCGGAAATATCCCGGTAAACCATTTCGATTGATTCCGCCTTCAGCACACTTTCCAGCGCCGACATGATCCGGTCATTCCAGTGAATATGCTGAAAAAGAGGATTGCAGTGGTTAAGCACGCAGACCCGCCGGGTGGTAACACTTTTCAGTTCGCCGAAGGAATACGGGCGCGGGACGCGGTTGACAAACGTACCCTGCTTTTTGTTTCTGCGCAAAATTCCGAACCGCTCCAGTTCCTTGATCGCAAAATGCGCATTCATCCGGTTAGTGTCAAAGCTTTTGCTTAATTCGCTCTCGGTGGGAATACGCGCGTTCTCGCCGAATCTTCCTTCGGCGATATTATCCAGCAGGTAATTATATATTTTTTCCTGAGAGAGATTCATAAATACCAGAATAATGTTAATGTTTTTAACTTACTATATTAACATTATAACATTAAAAATTAATCCTGTCAATAGCCTTCGCCGAAAATTGTTGATAAAATCTTATATTACTTTGTGAAACACAGCCGCGAAGGCAAAAGCGATGGAATCAATTCACTTTCTCCGGAAATGCATGCGGCGGTAGGCATTAGGCGGAATTCCGGTAATTTTTTTGAAGACATTGTTAAACTGGGCGGCGCTGGAGAAACCTAACTGGTCCGCCAGCAGCTTTACGGGGGTGGAGGAACTCATCAACTGGAGTTTGGCATGCTCAATCTTGTTGTTGAGAATATACTGATAGGGGCTGAGTCCGGTTTCCTGCCGGAACTTGCGGCCCAGGTGTTCGCGCGAAACATCCAGCATCTTTGCGAGCTGTTCCACGGTCAGCAGCCGATGAGTATTTCCCTTGATAATGCCGCGCACCTGGTCGGAAATCAGGTTCCCGGTCTCAATGCCGCATTTTTTTTCCTTGCTCCATACCAGCGCGGACAGCAGTTCCATGACCAGCGAACATGATTCAGCGGAACTGATCGCACTGGACAGAAGTCCTGACTTGCAGTAAGCCTGCATCCGGCTGATTATTTCCGATGACTGCTTCAGTTCGAAAACATATCCCCACTGCCGGTTGATCGAAGAGACCATGTCTGCGGTGGTATCCGAAACAAATGAACACCACAGCACCTGCCATGGTTCAGTCGCATCTTCCGGATAATAATAGGAATAGGACGGATCGTTATGGTTGAACAGGAACCCGGTGCCCGGCGGCAGATCGAAAGTGGTTTGCCCGTCACAAAATCTGCCGAGTCCGGAAAGGGTATATTGAAAAGCGCAGGCATTTTCATCGAGGCGCTTGCCGCCGGTCCAGTAATAAGCAGCATCGTAGATTGTGCTGACATAGATCAGCCGCAATGCCGGCAGTTCCGGCAACTGATTCTCAATTTCAAAAACGGTTCCGCTATTATGTTTCAGCATATCACAAATACTAAATTAATATCAATTTTTAATTCTTGCAGGCTGTTTTTATACATGTATAATAATAATAATATAATCACTAATAGTTAATTTTCAATAAAATGGATGATGCAATGAGCAATTTTTCAGTTACTCCGGAGGAACGGGTTTATCTGCGTGAACTGGCGAAGAAGTGTCAGGAATATGCCAGTCTGCCGGTGATGGCGGAACGCCGGAAACTATGGTACGGGCATAACGCCCTGCAAGGCCGCCGTCCGGTGCTGGTGATGGAACTCAATACTTTTATCAGTGACATCCTCCCGCCGCTGAAATGCACCAGTCCGGCTGCGCGGGAGATGGAGGCCGAACTTCAAACCAGGATCGTCAATCATGAACTGGTTGATGACGATAAAGTACTGCCGGATGATTATACCGTTCCCTGGCAGATTGATTTCCGCCTGTTCGATCTGGAAGTGAAGATGCACCGGGCGGAGGACTCCGAAGGCCGCAATGTGGGTTATCAGTTCGAATACGACATCACCGATCTGCGGCGCGACATCGAAAAACTCCGTCCGTCAACGTTTCGCGCGGACCGGTCCGCGACTTTCGCGAAAAAGGAATTCGTCGAATCGCTGATCGGCGATATTCTGCCGGTGCATATAAAAAACATGTCAATGGCGTGGGCTTTCGGCATCACTGCGCGGGTTGTTATGCTGATGGGGATGGAAAACATGTTCATGTCGCTGATGGATTCCCCTGAAGAAATGGTGCGCCTTTTCAATATGATCCGCGACGGCATGCTGGATTTTTCGAGATGGATGGAGCGTGAAGAGTTGCTGACGCTGAACAACGGCAATGATTATGCCGGGGCCGGCAGTTACGGTTTTACCAGTGAACTTCCGTCCGCGGATTTTACCGGAAAAGTCAGGTGCAAAGATTTGTGGGCAAACCTGAACAGCCAGGAGTCGGTCGGACTTTCCCCGGAAATGTTCAGAGATTATATCTATCCGTCATACCACGAACTTGCCAAAGAATTCGGCATGACTTACTACGGCTGCTGTGAACCGGTACATGAAATATGGGAAAGCTGCATCAGGCATTTGCCCAATCTGCGGAAAGTGTCCGTCTCCGCCTGGTGCAACCAGCAGAGCATCGGCGATGCCCTGCGCGGCTCCAAAGTGATTTACTCCAGAAAACCGTCGCCGAATTATATCGGCGTCGGGGATTTTGTTCCGGAAGCGTATGCCGCCCACATCGCGGAAACGCTGAATGCCGCCAGAGGCTGTGAACTGGAAATCATCCACCGCGATATTTATACACTGAACGGCGACCGCACCCGTCCCGGCAGGGCAATCAAAATCGCCCGCGAACTGATTGAAAAACAATGGCACTGTTAGTGAAACAGGGTTAGCGGGAAATCACAGCCCTATTATTTTTTGGGCGTTGCGGTACATGACGTCTTTTCTGGTTTCCTCATCTACGTTGAACGCGTTAAACAGGTTATCATAAAATTCAATGAGTACCTCCGGCAGCGGACTGTCCGACCCGAAGACGATTTTTTTGAACAGCTCCATATTCGTTACCTCCTCCGTAGTCCGCAGGTTGATTTCCGCTGACTTGCAGAAGAGGATTTTGAGCAACGAATACGGCATCCAGCGGATAGTGCCGCCGCTTAAGTCAAAATAGACGCCGGGAACCTTCGCGGCAACCTCCGCCGCCTGTAGACAGAAGCCGGTATTCCCCAGGTGCGCACCGATCAGTTTAAGACCGGGAAACGCTCTGCTCACGGCGTCCAGATGAACCGGCTGCATGCGCTCATAGGAGACTGAACGGCCGTCTCCGCCGCTTGCCACATAGCCGGTATGGAAAAGAATAAACATCTTGTGCGAAACTGCACGTTCGTAGAAAGGGAAATAGGCTTTGTCGTCGTAGTTCCTTCCAGTGTAGATGAATTTAAGCCCCCTGAAGCCCCATGCGTGGAATGTGTCCACAATGTCGGGGGCATCCCGGTCCGGATCGGGATTGCCGACACCGATGAAAAAATCCGGATATGCATTCACGGCATCGCGCACCTGGGTATTATATTTCGCGTGATAATCGCAGATGCAGGCCTTCTCCACTCCGATTTTTCTGCAATGCCCGACATATTCTCGGAGTCCAAGTCCGCTGACAGATACGCTCCCTTTGCTCTCTTCCACCTGAATATGTGCATGCATGTTGATAATCATTTCCGTCTCCCGCCATTTAGTATTTTCATTCATATTCGTTCATCTAAAATAGCGGTTGAATAAAAGTTTCCCAGCAGCAGATTTTAAATTTACATAATTCGAATGCAGTTTTATGGAATAGATGTCAGCATCCGGCTATGGCGCTTGATATCCGGTCTCGCCGCCCATGGACTTCCACTTGCGATACACCAGCCATGCAGCACAGGACCCGGCCAGATAGAACGGCACCGGCCATAAAAATACATATCGGTAATCTTTTACCCCGTCAAAAAAAAGTCCGCACAAAGGCCCGATCAGCGCGGCGCCGATGGAAGATACCATGGCGCCGGCCGAACCGAACTGGCCGTAGCGTTCGCGCGGGTAAAGATCAATCAGCCATTTCATGATTGCCAGCCCTGAAAGACATAAAGGCACACTGCATATAATATTCCACAACAATAATGACCAGTAATCATGGATCAGATA
>CAIJKT010000647.1 GCA_903821255.1 uncultured Lentisphaeria bacterium
ATCCACATCGTCGAAGAAATCATCAAGCGCACGGTCTACCTTGACGTTAATGTCAATGGTGATATGGATGGGTTTGATCTCAATCGGATTGACATTGACATCGTTATGGGTGTCAATCGAACATCCCCAGAGCGCTACCGGCAGTAATGCCGCGAACAGTTTTGTTTTCATGTTTTCTTACCTCCGAAAAGTTTTTTTACATTGTTATTGAATTTTAACATCTGGTTAAGCGGAATATTGGTATTTATATCCAGCTTTATACCCTGAAAAATTGCTTTTTCACCATTGACCCTGACAAAACCGCCGCGCTGGCCGTCGTATTTAAACGGCAGCGGTTCCGCGGGACGGCCATTCAACTGCATTTCCAGCCGGAGCGCTTCCCCGACATTGGCAAAATTGATTTTAACCCATTCATAATCAAAATTCTTCAACGCCTCCGCCGCAATGTCCATCTGGCTGAACTGGACGGAATCAGGCGGCAGCCCTTCAAGCATCTTGTCCATCCCCTTCACCCGGAGATTGTGACTGTCGCCTGGCTCCGAATACAAGTATCCGGGTTCCAGGACAATGCCCTGCTCCCCGATGCTTACCGGCATGCGCCCCTGAATGGAGCCGGCGCCGGCGGCCTGGGCAATGCCCATTTCGGCCAGCAGTTGCGACAAGATCAGGCCGTCGCAATACACTACTGCTTTCAGGTTCCGCTGTCCGGGCGTTATGCGCATGGCCTGCGTGTAAATTCTGCCGCCGCACCAGTTCGCGGAAAAATTTTCCAGCAGAAAAGCGCTGCCCGGCTCAATCTGATATTCAGCCTTCAGATTGCCCATGTTAACGGTACCGATCTGCAATGACTTGCAGCTCAGCACCTGCAGCGGAGGCGTGCGCAGTTCCGGCAGTCCGGGCAATATTAATATGGCTTCAATACCTTCCGCAGTCAAATTCAACGGCGTACTTTTAAATACGCCTTTGGCAACATGCAGGCTGGCCTTGCCGGAACTGCCGGCCGGTCCGAAACGGTATTCCGCGCTTCCTGCGATATTGCCGCTGAAACTAGTGTCTTCAAGTTGCGCCAGATACTTTCCCGGCAGCAGCGGCTGCGACAAATCATAGGGGCCGAAATTCAGTTCAAACCGCCCGGCGAAAGCGGGTTTCAGTTGTAAAACAACGCGGCAGTTCCAGTCTGCCCCGGGCAGGATCAAAGGATTCAGTCTGCCTTCGACCAGCAACCCGGATTCAATGTCCTTTACCGCGAGATCAATATCCAGCAGCGGGTTGCCCCGCAGACTGATCTGCTGCAATTGAATCCGGCCAGCCTCGCCAGGAGCGGCAAGGTGCAGCAGCGGCAGTTGAACTTTCAGTCTGCCAGTTTTAAATTGCAACTCCGCCAGGCTGATGCCTGCCGCATCCAGGTTAACGCCGCCGTGCCATTGTCCCTTTGACTTCCCTGCCGATATTCCGGCGCGCGGTGCATCTATCACTACTTTCAACGGTTTTGCGCCGTTGCCAGCTCCGGCCGTTTCAAATTCCGCTGCCGGGGCCGCCGCAATTTCCAGGCTCATATTTAAGTCGTCTTCTCCGGCGTCCGGGTTACAGTTGATGTCGCCGGAGCCCCCGATTTTCATTGTTTTAAACCGCAACATGCCGGTTCCGATGCCGGCCTCCGCCATTTCAATGCCAGGCGGCAGTTCAGGTGCTGCCGAATAATTCCAGTGTCCGCGCTGTTTTAACCGGTTCCAGTTTAACTCATATTGATGAGTCAGCGGCAGGCTGGCCTTGAATTGCAGCACCTGTTTATTGGCGGCGTCAATCCGGCTGGCGATATCGCCTTTTACGCTGATGGATTCCGCCGTCAGGGAGGCCTTGCCGGAAATTTTGTCCAGCAGCAGCGTCACCGGGCCGGTCAAGGCCAGATTGGACAGCGAATATTCGATGTTGTTGTCATTCTGTTTTACACGCAGGATTGACGGGTTGTCTTTTGCCGGATTAGTCAGCATCCATCCGGAAGCGCCTGCTTGCAGGCGGGAGAATTTTACCGTTCCGGTAAGCTGCTGCAAACCGGCGGAATCTATTTCTCCGAAAACCTCTCCGGTGAACGCGGCTTTGCCCGTGATGCCTTCAGCCTGCGGCAGCACGAATAAGTAGCTTTCCAGATTCACGGAACTGTTGAATTTGAATTCAAAGCGTCCGCTGTGACGATACCATTCTCCCTGGCCGCGAAAAACATCCCCGGCGCATTGCACTTTGCACGACCCGGTTATTTTCTTTTCCGGGCCTCCGGGATTTTTCATCCTGATTGTAAACGGGATTTCCGTCCGGACTTTATCAATTTCAATTAGCAGGACGCAACGGCTCAGCGCCACATATTTCAGATCCAGCGTGTCCGGATCTGTTGCCGGAGCCTGAGGTTTTTTCTGTACTGCGGCCTTTTTCTCAAACAGTTCCGGATAGATTCCTGGAATGCGCCAGGCTCCGCCGTCTTTTACAATTTTGACGCGGGCCCCGCTGATTTCCAGCGCTTTGAGTTTGATGCCATGCTGTACAGGCCAGAACGGAAGCTGGTATTCTACCCGGATGGAGTCCGCCGCGATAACCCGGCTGCCGCCGAGTTCCAGTTTGACCTTGTCAAAGGTTGCCCCGGTAAGCCCGAGTTCGCGCACTTCCGCGTTGATCCCTTTGATTCCGGCCAGTGCCGCCAGTCTCGGCAGCAGGATGCCGCCAAGATAAGACGGCATATACCAGTACAGCAGCATCCCGGCGGCGGTCAGCCCCATCACCATAAAATGTGACAGGCTCAAAGTAAGGCAGCCCCAGCGCCGCCCGGTTTTTATATTCTCGCCCATATCAGTAATTACAATTTGATTTAATTCGTTTTTGTTCATTAAACCGGTAAAGACACCGGAGATTATGAATAGGTCAATAACTCTGTTTAGTCAAATTATTTTGCCAATTTAACAGGTAAAAATATCCCTGCGGCAAAAAGGCATTCGTCATGATTCCGCACTTTGCAGTCCGAGCGCGGCGCGCACTTCGCTGATCATGCTGGAGCCGCCGGCATAAGTCCGGTTTCTGGTAACCCCCAGCGTCAGCCCTGTTTTTCTGTCGGCTATCCCGACAGTTCCCCCGTAACCGCCATGTCCGAAAATCTGTCCGTAATCTTCGTCCGGTCCGCTCAACCCATAGCCCAGACCAAATTTCTTGGGCAGCTCGGCGACAGGAATGCCGGCCGGGCCCGTCAGCGTCGTTGCCGCCAGGATGGTTTCCGGCGACAGCAGGCGCACTCCGTCTACTCCGTTCCCGATTAATGCCGCATAGTGGCGGGCTATTCCCCGGGCATTCATGATGCCATTGGAGGCCGGAATGCAGGCACGGCGCACTTCCGGATTGTTCATGAACATCTCCAGCGGGCAAACACAGGCAGGGATTGACTGGTCGAAAACCGGAGGCGTCTGGTTCGGTCCATATTCCGGGATGTCCAGCGTTGCTATTTGATCCGCCAGCGAGTCAGGAATACCTATAAAAATAGAGTTGATCCCCAGCGGACGGCAGATTTCCTCCCGGATGATGGTGCTGATATCACGGCCGTCCAGCCGGCGCGCCGTTTCTCCGATAATCCAGGAAAAGGTAATGGCATGGTAGGACGTTTTCGTGCCGGGTTCCCACAGCGGCTGCAGACCGGCGATTTTTCGGCACATCAATTCCCAGTCGCAAACTTCGCTGACGTCTTTGGAAAACGGCATATGGGGGATGCCTGCGGTATGACTGAGCGCCTGCCGCAAAGTAATGCGGTCCTTGCCGTGTTTGCCGAATTCAGGCCAGCACGCGGCAATCGGGGTATCGTAATCAAGTTTACCCTGTTCGGCCAGGATATGGACGGCGGTGGCGGTAATGCCTTTGCCGGCTGAAAAGACCGGAAACAGGGTATCGCCGGTAACTTCGCGTCCGGTGTCCGGATCGGCAATGCCGGCCCAGGCATCAATCACCAGCTTGCCGTCGAGGTAAGCCGCAACTTGAATTCCGCGTTCGATGCCGCGATCCACCGAATCGTTCAATATTGCCTGAATCTGCTGTTGCGCCGGGCTGTTTATATCCATTTCATCTTTCCATTGCGGTATATATCTTTAAAAAATGGGTTCTTTCGGTGTTTTCATGGGTATAC
>CAIJKT010000648.1 GCA_903821255.1 uncultured Lentisphaeria bacterium
AAACAGTAACGGTAAAGGAGGTGATTTAAATGAAAATATTGATAGGAATTGGTTTGACGGTAACCTATATCTCGATGGCTATCGGCCATTTCGTAATTATCAGAGGCATCGTCGCCGCTTACAGAGGCGAGAAGTCATAAACGTATCTTAGAATGGAGTGAAAATCATGCTTAAATTGATTGTCGGCAGGCGGAAACTTCCTTTTCCACTTAACCTTTTATTCCATTGGAATGAACCAGAATATTACATCGTTAAGTGTAATAAATGCGGATGGCAGAAGATGTACCGGATATCCAATGGAACTGTATGGAATGCGCCAGGCATCACTCCTGCGGACAATATAATAAAAACTAAAAAGGAACTGCCCGTTGTCTGTCCTGAATGCGGTGGCAAAGTCAAAAAAGTCAAACTGCCGAACTTCTACAAGGAGTAGTCCTTTTGAGCGTTGCAGCTTGTGAATAACCAGCAGAAAGGGAATTGCCATGAGTATCAAAGTATATGAAAAAGTTATTGCCGAGTTGGAAACACTGCGACTAACAGAACTCGCAGAAGCCGATGATGATCCGTCCAGGGTTGCCATTGCTGAACAGCGTCATGCAACCGCAATCAATATAGCAAAAAGCCTTCAGGCAGAGATAACTGAAATATCAGGTCGAAGTATTGTTTCGGATGACGAATTTAATGCAAAAATGATTGCGGAAGGCATCAGAAAACGAGTTGAACAACTGCACTCTGAACAGGCGGACAATGCAGCGATCAAACAGTCATGGAAGGCGGTTGAAAAAGCAGTGATCGGGGTAGGAATCGGATATCTCCTTATCTGGGTTTCCTGTTATTTCGTTAAAAAACTGTTTTAATTGAAAAAAAATACTGCGATGCTATTTTGTATTGTGTGTAGTTGCCGATAACATAACTAAGGAATTTTTGACCGAAACAATAATAAAATAAAAACCAAATAATTATAACGTAAATTTTGACAGAGTTACTGTAAAAAATCGCCAGTTTTGATGCTTGAATACGATGTCGAAAGGTTACGCCCACCTTGGGCGTGGCCTTTTCGTATTTCAAGCGGGTGTCTGGCGATATCCCTACAGTATGCGATTAGGCTGCGCCCTTTTCGCGCCTGTCATCAGAGAATGCGAATGACGGCTGAAAAGCGAAAATTCATAAAAAATCATATCTATAAATCCTTTTTGCATACTGCAAATCTGTATGTTTACAGTATCGCTCTGCCGTTAATTCAGCTAAAACTCCATGCAGCCAGCTTCATTGAATGCATTGCTGCTGATTTAATTTCAAATACCAATAATAATCTATTTGCGCAAGCAAACGCGTATCAAAAAATAACAGAACAGGGGGAAGTAGATCGAAAGTAAGTCTATTTATGAACCAAGAGTTGCCGTAATATCAACAACCGAGGAATATCCTCAAGGAGTATTGAAAATGGAAGCAGAAGTAATGTCGGGAAATGTCGTCGCAAATGTCAATTACAAAATTCCTGCAAATTGGAAAGAAGATAAATATTCTTGGATCTATCTGGGCGTGACGGTATTGCTTATGATCGCAGGAGCGATCATAAATAAGCCTCTTGGCCTTTTTGCAGCGATTCCTTACATAGTGGTTATGCGAATGGAGAAAAAGTTAGCCTCTAAAGATGGAATTAATATGCCATCTGAATGGTGGTGTCTACTAGTACCAGTGTATCTATGGCAGAGATTAACCATCCTTAAGCAACCCAGAATTCACTTTTGGCTTTGGCTTGGAGTGGCGGTTGGCTTATCAATCATATTAGGTGCTTTAAGCCCAGAATAACACTTCTGTAAAAGGATGATTAAAATGGAAGAAACAGTATGGTATTATGAAGAAAAGGGCGAACGCAAAGGCCCCGTAACTGAAGCAGCAATTCAGCAACTGGTCAAAGCTGGCAAGCTGGCTAAGGATGGAATCGTCTGGAAGAAAGGTATGCAGGACTGGGCCAAAATCGAAGACTCCGATTTCAAATCGCATATTGATGACAGTCTGCCACCGCCACTCAGTGGCGATAAAGTCAATAACACGGTGATTTGGACCCTGGCGTTTGCCCCGATCATTGGGAATGTTCTTGAATACATGGTCGCACGTATTGTATCCCATGACGATCAGGTTGCATCATTCATGGCGCAAACAGGGAAATACTGGTTCATCACTGTGGCGCTGAATGTCGGGTTATCATATTACGATGCCCACTGCCTCCAGAGGGCTGGACATGATACCGGTACGTTCAAAGGCATGGCCTGGTTAATTCCGGTATATTTGTATCAACGCTCAAAAGCATTAAAGCAAAATCTGTCATATTGCATAGTGTGGATCATTTGCTTTGCAATCATCTTTACCACGTAATCTCACATATCTTCCTGTTATGACAGATTCCGTCATAACAGGATTTTCTCTGAATTGGTAATTTAAAAATGAACTGCGCAAAGCCATATTTTTACCGGATGGCAAATCGGCAAATTCATGGTTGTCAAGCAGAAGGTCACAGGAAATTTTGATATGGGGTCAATAATAAGCTCAAAAATGAAAGGAGATTTTTAAAATGAAAACATTAATGATAGCAGGATTCTTATATGCTGCCGTGTCATTCATAATTGGCAATTATATGATTGTCAACTTTATAGTAACCACTTATAATGAAGCGGCAAACGGCTGAAAGGACGTGGAAGAATATGAACAATATATGGGGTCGTCGTCTTCCCTTTCCATTCAATCTTTTTCAGAAAGAGAATAATGCCACATATCGCCTTGAATGCAAAAAGTGCGGCTGGCAGAAAACGTACCGGATATTCAGCGGGACGGGATGGTATGTTCCAGGCGTTACCCCGTCGGACAATGTGGTCAAAACGAAGCGAGAATTACCTGCTGTATGTCCTGAATGCAATGGTAAAGTCAGGAAATATAAATGGCCATGTTTCACCCAAGAGTGTTGATATTAAGCGCTTTATCTACATTCTGCTCGCAACACATTGAAGAGTAAATGAAGCTGAAAACTCCTGACTTTGCTTGCACTTTATTTCCCTACAAGGAAGAAAAGAATGCCCTCAACAGCATTACCTTGGAGATTTAATAATTCGCTACATTTATTCAATCTCAAAATGAGGTAAGATCATGAAAAATCAAAAGCTTTTTGATGAATTTAAAAAAACAATCCCGCCAATCTTCGCAGCAACCGAGCTTGATAGACTGACCGGAAATGCCATGAAGTGGACAACCCTACAAAACAAACGGTCCAGTAAAACTCTTCCGGAATCGCAAAAGCCACCTAAATCATGTTTTCGACATGACGGGGCAAGAAAAATACTCCTCGTCCGCGATGAACTTATGAACTGGTGGTTAGAAACGCTCTCAGGTAACGAGTAAACAGGAGCTTTACCAGTCTAGGCACTGTTCAAATTCGCGATTCACAGATACTTGTTAATTTGCTCTACCAACTCATGCACATTCGTTGACGGGTTGGCCGCTGCAAGCTTTTTTCGCCAGCTTTCAGTTTCTCCAATAATTCTTTTGGCGTGATCAATTGCGCCTGATTGTCTGTCTTTTAAAAGCGCATATACTCCTGACAAGGTTTCATGATATTCCGGAATACGGCCTGTTTGCGGCAAATGTCTGGTTTTTAACTCCTGGGCAGTTGTGGCACTGCGCATCTTTATAAAGTGAAACAGATACCAGATTTAAAAACAGGGATTGGAAAAAGCCCAGCTGAAGCCGGTTAATTCCTCCAGCTTAATCGCCTTACTGATCCGTTCCTGAGAATTTTCATCCTTATCAAAGACCACCCAGTACTGATTAAATTTATCGCCAACACCGGCCATCCGCTTTTTTAATGCCGCTGCTTCTTTGACCAGACTCAAGGC
>CAIJKT010000649.1 GCA_903821255.1 uncultured Lentisphaeria bacterium
CCATTCAGCGAAGCTCCATAGCCGATGCTGGTCGGAACTGCGATCACCGGACAGTTTACCAGGCCGCCTACCGCACTCGGCAGGGCGCCTTCCATTCCGGCGACCACGATGACCGCATCGGCGCGTCTAAGTCGATCGGCTTCCGCAAATAAGCGGTGAATGCCGGCGACACCGACATCTGAAATCAATTCGACGCCGCAGCCGCACAGTTCGGCGGTATATTTCGCCTCCAGCGCCACGCCCAGATCGGAAGTTCCGGCTGTGACCACCAGGACATTGCCGACAGGTTTGACCCCGGATTTTTTCTGCCGTATAATCAGGGTGCGGGCCAGCGCATCGTATTCGGCTTTGGGAAACTTTTTGCAGATTCTCGCCCCGGTGTCCGCATCGATGCGGGTGACCAGTATCGGGTTTTTTCGTTTCAGGATTGCGGGAATGATGCCGCATATCTGGTCCAGGGTTTTCCCGGCGCCGTAAATGAATTCAGGGAAACCGCAGCGGGATTTCCTGTCGTTGTCGATTTTGGCAAATCCCAGATCGGTAATGCTATGGCTTCTGGCGGCAGCAGACAGCGCTGAAAAAATGTCGATTTCGCCATTTTTCAGTTGTTTAATAATACTTTCAACATCACTGTCCATTTTAATACCTTTAAGCTTATCAGTTTGTAATTTATTTGAAAATTCCGTAATATCAAGCTATACTTATTACTTCTTTAAATATTTGTGAGGTTTGGTGACTCTATGAATAAAGCCTGTTTTCTTGATCGCGACGGCGTTGTCAATGAAGAAGTGGACTACCTCTGGCAACCCGAGAAAGTCGCGCTTATTCCCGGTGTGATTGACGCTTTGCGCACACTCCATAAACACGGTTTCCTGGCGATTGTCGTATCCAACCAGGCCGGCGTCGCACGCGGATATTACAAAGAGTCCGATGTGGACGAAGTCAATGCCCGGATTCAGGAACTGCTGGTTGCCGCAGGCACCCGGATTGACGCGTTTTACTACTGCCCGCATCATCCGGAATTTTCCGGGGAATGTTCGTGCCGCAAACCGGAACCGGGCATGATCCTCAACGCCGCATCTGAATTCAAAGTGGACCTGAAACAGTCTTTCATGGTCGGCGACCGGCTTTCCGACCTTGAATCCGCCGAGCGGGCAGGGTGCCAATGCGGTTATCTGGTCCGCACCGGTTACGGCAGCGAAGTAATCCGCAACCAGCAACCCAAAAATGTCAAGATCGCGGACGACCTGAACGCCGCAGTTGCCGACTATATCGCGAACAATCCAAAAACCTGAACGAAAGCCCGTGACAAGGGTTACATCAGGCTGATAACGAAGTCTTTACACTGATCTTAGTGGTGCAAGCCAGTGGCTAAGCTCATTGTAGCGTAGTCAAAACTCTATCTTCTGCGCTTTCTTTCGCTGATGTCGAATATCCGTGCTCTATTTTACGGTTCGGCTAAGTCGTGATGGTTTGTTTTAGCAGTCTGATGTACTCGCTGCGGGGAATTTCGACGGTGCCGAAGCGCTGCATGAAGGGGTTGGTCACTTGCGAATCCAGCCAGCAGGAACCGCGTTCTTTTTGCAGCCAGTCCACCGTGTTGATCAGCGCAAATTTGGACGCGCCGCTTGCCGTGTAGAACATGCTTTCGCCGGCGAAAAA
>CAIJKT010000650.1 GCA_903821255.1 uncultured Lentisphaeria bacterium
CCGGGACGTACCGCACTGCACCTAAACCATTTTGGACAGCCCACTCCGATACTTTGGAGTATCGTTGAGCATAACGTCTTTCAATTTCACAGCCATTTTGGACACCACATCTGCACATTTTGGACAGCCGCTCTGCACACCGCGTTTCCCAATCCGGTACCGGTTGACTTTATGGACTTGTACATTCTGGACAGCTAACGCCAAGACATTAGAGCGCCGTTGTGCATAATGCCTTTTATTCCATTCTGTTTTACCGGTTCTCATTCTCTTTTGAAACTCTTTTCAAATCTGACAGTTTCTTATTTGATAAAACTGCGGGCACCGCAGTCAAACGCTGACTTCTGACTCCTGTCTCCTGACTTCTGTCCTTTTATATATAGTAAATTTGTCAACAGAAACGGTGATAATAGGTTCAAATAACGCGATTAAATGCATTTTAAAATCGCATTCTCATGCGGTTAAAATCTGTCTAAACCGCAGCGCAAGGGGAGCAAGTACCGAATATAAGCAATCACCGGGTCTTCATGAACTTTTAAAATTTATTTGATCTTTTTTACTGTTTTCATGATTTTGCTATTGACAGCGATGTAATATAGTTACTATAATGTATAACATAGCATGTAACATAGTTTAAAATAGTAAGTCGGAAACAGCGATGATTCAAAGCATATATCATGATGTAAGCAGAAAGCTTGAAGACTATATTTCCGGAAGAAAAATTTCCGGACGGCTGCCTGGCGTGGGCAAACTGAGCAAAGAGTTCGGTGTTAACCCTGCCACGGTTTCCAAGGCCGTAAGGCTGCTTGAAGATAGAGGCATGCTGACTATAAACGGCACCAAGGGAACTTTCATAACAGAATCAGCACGAAAGATCTATAAAAGAATAGGCATACTTGATACCATGGAAAGAGGTTTTTCGCCGGAAGAGAAAAACAGCCTTGTCCGGCTCTGCGAAAAAAATGGTTATGAACATTTTACCATTGAGTATAACAACGCCAATTCAAAAAACGGCATCTCTTTCATAAGTTCGCTGCCGGCGGATGGTTTTGTCTTTAACTATAAAACCATAACCCCTGAACTGGTCATCAGTCTCAGACAGTCAGGCAAACAGTTTGTCTCGGTAAACCAGATATTCGACATTCCCGGCGCAAGCTGGGTGGATTTTGACAATGAGGCTACTATAGAGAACGGCCTGAACATTTTAGCATCGGCTGGCAGAAAAAGAATTGCGCTCATTGGGTTCAAGTGGGGACTGCCGGGACACCATGAGGGAATAAAGACTGTATACAAAAATTATATGAATAAAATCAGCGCTTTTGATGAAAGGCTGTGGTGCGCAGAAAAAGTCTATATGGACTATTTCGACCGATATGGCGACAACGCCTATTTTGAACTGGGCAAAGAAGCGGCTGAATATCTGATGAAACTTGACAATCCGCCAGATGCAATATTTGTCATGTCCGCCTGGACCGCCTCCGGCGCATATAACGCACTTCTGAATGCAGGCTGCAAAATACCGGAGGACGTTGCTTTTCTGGTGTACTCTTCAGGAGAAGAGAAATACATCAAAGAGGCCGCCGTATATTCAACTATCGGATACCCCTATATCCGGAAAGTACAGCGTGCGATTGAGATCTTAACCAAGCTGATTGAGAATCCGGAAGCAGGCCCGATTCAGGAACTGCTGCCGTTTCATTTCAAGCAGGGACAGACTACTGAAAAAATTGGGGCGGCGGTTTGCTTAAAGATGAATCCAGGCAGGACAACAATTGTTTAATGAATACAAATCAGCCATAAATAAAACGGAATAGTAAATTTTAACAACATAAATAAAAAGGTATGTAACATGAAAAATCGAAGCTTGAAATTCACGCTCATTGAACTCCTCGTGGTGATCGCGATCATCGCAATTTTGGCATCAATGTTGCTGCCGGCACTGAATAGAGCTCGCGAGAAAGCAAAAGCGATTGAATGTGTTAACAACCTGAAAAATATAGGACTGGGATTTGGCAATTACGTTAATGACTTCCGGGATTGCATAATGCCCGCTAATGGTGGCGGGATAAACCAATGGCCGACTTATCTTGTTTTATTCGGGGGAATGCCTAACTATAAAATATTCAAATGTCCGTCGGATACAGCGCCGAAAGTATTAACCGGAATGTCCAATATCGCGCCATGTGCTGCTCCTTCATATACCTACCCCTACTCATATGGCGGAAACGCCCAGTTCATAAAAGGCGGCGATAAACCGTTCATTAAAGCAAAACAACTATCAGCTACAATCCTGACGATAGATGCTAAATTGTATATGTTAACCTACAGTGTCAATTATCGATGGAAGGCAGACAGCCTGTATACTTTACGCCATTCAAAAGCGGAAAACATCCTATTCGGGGATCTGCACGTCAGCCCCAAACCTACCGCCAATATTGTCGAAAGTGACTGGCACACGCCTCCATGGTGGTGCAAAGGAATGAACTAAATATTTTCCTGCCTGAATATAATAAATAACATAATTAAAGGGAAAAAATGTTGAATATCAAAAAAGACTTTAGCGGTATTTTGACGCTGGCCGTTATCTGTTGCGGAGTTAATCTCTGCATGGCGGATAATGTAAAATTCAGTAAACAGTCATGGACTCTTTATCCCAAAGGAACCAATGTAAAATTTGAAGAAGATAACAAAATATCAGACAATGGCAAGATTTATGGGAAACTGACAATTCCAGATACAACTGCGAACTTTTCAATTTATACATATGCAGCAATGAAAGAAAAGAGAAATTATAAGGTGAATTTGTCTTACAAACTGAAAGACATTCAAATATCAGGCAGCAGCCAGTCACAAATAGCCTTTAACTTCAATAAATTAAATGGCGTCAATGGAAGTGCCGGCGCTTTAAAATTTCCATTGAGGATTGAAAATACACAGGATGACTGGCAAATTTTCTCAACAGAAATACAAACCCCGGCAGAAACATCAAAATGTCAAATCTCAATAAATATTGCTAAAATTAAAGGAACTATATGGCTCGGCGACTTTATGGTCGAAGAGATTAGTGACGATTTCACCGTTTATAAAACCCTCAAAAAACCTGTAATCGACGGGAAACTGGATGACGAATGCTGGCAAAAAGCGGTACCGCTGAAAAATTTCTATCTCCCCAATGATAATGCAACCCCGGCAAACGCAGCCACTACAGCCCGCATTTCATACGATGACAATAATTTATATATCGCGTTTAAAAATGATGAACCTGAAATGAACAGAATCAAAAGTCAGGTCAAAGAACGGGATGGGAACGTATGGGAGGATGATTGCAATGAGATATTCATCGCAGCGCCTAACGGCAATACGTATCAGTTCCTAGTAAACAGCGTAAATGGACAATGCGATGCAAGAATTTTTGCGAAAGTCCCCGGCGATCCTTATACTGCCGATACAAAATGGAACGGAAACTGGACCTGCGCGGCTGCTCAACAAAAAGATTCATGGACAACCGAGATATGTATTCCTGTTTCCAATTTTCAAGCAGATATAACAAATGGAAGCAAGTGGTTTATAAATCTAGCCAGAGAACGCAAGGTTTTCCCTGAGTTAAGTCATTTCAACAGAGTTGCGGATAATTTCAACAATGTTGCAAAGTTTGCAACATTGGAATTTGCCGGAGATTCTGCAATACTTACCCGTTACAGTGAAAAGATAATGACTGATCCGTTGAAAATTACCAGAACGTCACCCAAATATAGGGAACTTCTATCTAAAAAACCGGGAGATTATATTACCGGAGTATGGTCGTCGGATTGTATCTTAAGTAATTATCCGCCAAGACTTAAAGAAAAATATACGGCTGAAACATTCGCCATTGAACAGGAGAATATCCTGAGCGAATATGGTCAGGCAGGCATCGCAGGTCCGGCATTTCCATGGCTTCCTAATTATCTTGCCGGAGGAATGGAAACGGTCAAGAAATTTAATGAACGGTACAAGTCGAAATTCTGGTTTGCTTTATTTTCATCCGGTC
>CAIJKT010000651.1 GCA_903821255.1 uncultured Lentisphaeria bacterium
AACTATAGATTGCGAAGATTTTGAGAATTGGTTCGTATTCTGAGAGGCTGCCGATACCGGGGTATCGAAGGCCTCGAAGAGTGCGAATCCAAACTCGAAAGATCGCAATCCCGCAGTCACAGGATGAATGTCTTGCGGCTGTATTTGTCCGCTCCTTCTTCCGGCGATATTCATATCGACTGTCAGTCGGATCGAAAAAATCCAATCCACAATCCTACTCGTCTATTTTTAAATTTTCAGCCGCGCAGAGTATAGCACATAATTAACCAGTTGCGGTGTTTATGAATATAAAGTTTCGTTGCAAAGGCTGCGGCAGCAAGTGCCTGTCGGACGAGTCGCTGTCCGGCGAGAGCTTCAGGTGTGAGATCTGCGGCGCCCACATGCGTGTGCCGAAACAATCGGCTGATCTGGACACGGCAGTGGCAGATGAGACCGAGCCTGAAATCCTGGATAAAACTCCCCGTGAATTGTCAACCGACAGTACCGCCACCGTAAAAGTTCATTCCGCCACCAAGGCCACCAAAAGAAGCGACGACATTGAGTTTGCCTGCAAGATCTGCGGCCATAAGTACCGTCTGGCAAAGGAATATGGCGGGCATGAAGCGGAGTGCGCGAAATGCAGGCGGATCCTGATCATTCCGAAATATTCAGATCATGCGTCTGAAGATGTTCAATCCGGGAAAATTGTTTTCTGGTGCAAAGCCTGCGGCCAGAAATACCGGCTTCCTCAAAACTACGCGCACAGCAGCGCCCATTGTTCCAGATGCAAGACGGATTTTGTAGTTCCGGCCGTTTCGGAGACCGAGCCGCCGGAGTCGTTCCGGGAGGCGGCGACGGAAGAGGAGAAAGATCAGTTGCACCGTACCGGCGCGGCAGGTCCGACGGCGCCGCCGGAGCACACCACCTGGCTGCCGTCACGCAAGCCCCGGCATCATGAAGAAGCAGTTCAGGAAACAAAGCATACTCTGAACAGGACGCGGGCGCAGATAGTCCAGGAAGCGTTCACTTCAAAGGGTTTGCAGACACAGACCTCGGTGGAGGTCACCGGCAACCCTGTTTCGATGGTGAGGTATGTGCTTGCTTCGCCTGACCGCAATATGTTGACATCCGCGTTTTCCGCCTTGATCGACTGGATCAGGCTGTTCCCCGGTTTTAAGCCTTTCCCGCGGAAGTTCATCGGGACTTTGATCATTCTGTTCTGCATTGCCGCCGCGGCGGCGGTTGCGGCCAGGCTGCTTGTCAAGGAGAATAAAGCGGAGACCAGGCTGGTCAATACCATGTGTCTGGACTGCAAATTCATCGAAACAAGAACGCTGAGCAATATCAACGCGGTACATTGTTCCAAGTGCAGAGGCCAGCTCGGCTATCCCTGGAAATGCTATAAATGCGGCAAAGTCTTTGTCCGCGAAATCGGCAAACCCAACGAAAATGTTCTGCAACTGGAGAAACTTCATCCTCCTGACTGCCCGATCTGCAATTCCAGTGACGTAAAATACCTTCAGCCGTGAACTCCGTCCGCGGACAGGCGATAAAAAAGCATAATTTTTTATAAAAAACGTTGACAGAATAAAAAACCGGAGTTATGTTAGTTATTATTCACTAACATGGAATTGACAGATGAAGTTAAAAGGCAGACAACAGGAAATCATAGATGCTTCGATCGGGCTGATCGCGGATTCCGGCATCCAGCACCTGACGATTAAAAATATCGCGGGAAAGCTGGGGATCACCGAACCGGCGATCTACCGCCATTTCGAGAGCAAATTCGATATTCTTTACGCCCTGCTGGATTCCTTTGAAGAAATGTCCTCCGACATCCTGCAAAGAACCGCCGTGCGGCAGTTGCCGCCCCCGGCCAAACTCGAAGCATTCATCTTCGACCGTTTTGCCAGGATGAGCGCCAATCCGAAACTGGCCAAAGTCATGTTCGCGGAAGAACTGTTTCAGGACGATGAGCGTCTGGCCGGCAAAGTGATGAAGATCATGCATGAGCATAAGGACATCATCCAGTCGATCATCGACGAAGGGCGGGTTGACGGCAGCATCCGTACCGACATCGACAGCCTTACGCTGTTCCGGATCATCTTCGGTCCGGTGCGTCTGCTGATTAAACAGTGGACGCTGAGCGGGTTCCGTTTCGATCTGGAGGAGGAAGGCCGCAAACTCTGGGATGCGGAATTAAAGATGTTGCAGGGGAAAAATAATTAACGCAGCAATAAACTAACGGATTTTTCGTAATAATAAAGTTAGTTATTGATAACTAACACAACAAAAAAATGGAGGGAGATCGAGCGGGAAACAAGTAAGTTCTGGT
>CAIJKT010000652.1 GCA_903821255.1 uncultured Lentisphaeria bacterium
ATCAATCACGTCGAAGGGTTCAATCTGCCGCGCCAGCAGGAAATACACGACATCATCAACCGGCTGATGGAGATCGTGTTCCCCGGGTTCAGCGGGGTGCAGAACTACAGCCTGAAAACCATATCGTTCAATATCGGCAACATCCTGACAGAAATTTATTCGGAACTGCACGACCAGATTTCGCGTTCCTTCAGCTATGAATGCGGCAAAAAACACTGCGACGACTGTGATGTCCCGGCAAAAACTGAAGAGGCGGTTAAAGCCCTGCTCAGCGCGATCCCGGAAATCCGCGAGACCATGAAACTGGACATTGCGGCGGCGTTCAGCGGCGACCCCGCCGCCGCCACCATTGACGAAATCGTGGTCAGCTACCCCGGAATCAAGGCCATCACCATCCAGCGCTTTTCGCATGTTCTGTACCATCATAAAGTCCCGCTGATTCCGCGGATGATGACCGAATACGCGCACAGCATTACCGGCATTGACATTCATCCCGGCGCACACCTCGAAAGAGGCCTGTTCATTGATCACGGCACCGGAGTCGTCGTCGGCGAGACCGCCGTCATCGGGAACAACGTCAAAATCTATCAGGGCGTCACCCTGGGCGCGCTGAGCTTTCCGAAAGACGCCTGCGGCATGATCATCAAGGGGGCGAAACGGCATCCGACAATTGAAGATGACGTCACCATCTATGCCGGCGCTACCGTGCTGGGCAATATTGTAATCGGCAAGGGCAGCATTATCGGCGGCAATGTATGGATGACTGAAAGCGTCCCCGCCGGTTCCAAAATCTCCATGGCCCCGCCGGAACTGCGCAAAAAAATCCCCGGCCGGACTGCGGATAATAAATAGTCCAGACTTACTTGGAGACCGGGCATGGGACTGTATATTCAGGAGCAACTGGACGAAATCAGGAACGCCGCCGCCGGAGCCGCCGCAACTTGCGGCCGCCCGCCGGATGAGGTGAAGCTGATCGCGGTCAGCAAGACTTTTTCCCGGGAGGATATTCTCGCGGCTTACGCTCACGGACAGCGCCGCTTCGGCGAAAACAAAGTTCAGGAACTGGAGCAGAAAGCCGGAAGTCTTCCACCGGACATTGAATGGCATCTGCTGGGCCATCTTCAGAGCAATAAAGCGGTTAAGGCCGTCCAGTACGCCGCATATATTCATTCCGTTGATTCGGTGAAACTGATCCAGCGGCTTGACCGGCTGGCGGGCGAAGCCGGAAAGAAGCAGAAAATCCTGCTGGAAGTAAATATTTCCGGCGAGGCCACCAAATTCGGGGCTTCTGCCGAAGCCGACATTATGGCAATGGCGGAAGCGGCCGTCAACGCCCCCAGTCTGGAACTGGCGGGATTGATGACCATGGCCCCCTATGACGCCGGCGACGCCGAACTGCACCGCATTTTCGGCGCGCTGCGGCAGCTCCGGGATAAAATGGAAAAACTCCTGAATATCCGCATCCAGGAATTGTCCATGGGCATGAGCGGAGATTTCCCCGCCGCCGTCGCCGAAGGCGCGACTTTCCTGAGAATCGGCACCGCCATTTTCGGCAAACGCAATTATGCGGTGTAGCGTTCCCCGGCACATTCCGGACACCCGTTCTCCTCATTTTGGACAGTTCCCAGCCACAAGGCACAGAAGCACAGAGAAATATTTTTGTACTTCAGCTCCCCTGGCATTCCGAGGAATTAGAGAGTCGTTGAGCACAAGCGGTTATAGTTTTCAAACAACATTCTGGACATCTGTGCTGTACAATAGCGTTATGGGTCCTATGGTCTTATGGGTCTTATGGGGCTTATGTATAAATAAACATTTTGGACAATCATCTCCCTCATTTTGGACAATCATCTACCTCATTTTGGACAACCATGTGCAGCGCATTTTTGCCCATGCGGCCAGCATAACAAACCGGACA
>CAIJKT010000653.1 GCA_903821255.1 uncultured Lentisphaeria bacterium
AATGTATCGATTCCCGCTATATGATGGACTACGTCGACATTTTTTCCTCCGGAATTACCGCGCCGGTGGAACTGCAAATCCGGAACGTGCCTTTTGCCGGCCGGATCAAGCTTGTTTCCGACATTGCAGCGGGTAAGGTTGACGGTCAGTTTGAAATGATTGGTAATGTTCCTGTTGCAAAAGCGCAAATCATCATCGAGGAGGCGAAGTCCGGCAAGCCTGCGGGGGCGCTGATCTGCGAAGCGAAAAAAGACGATGCAAATCGGTTCAGTATTAAGCTGGACCAACCGCATTGCTGGAGTCCGGAAGATCCATTTCTCTATGTCTGCAAAATCAAGCTGGACGGCAAAGACGCCGGAATTACGCGTTTCGGTTTCCGCACCATGGCGATCAGGGCCGATGCCGACGGACGCCAGCATTTTTATCTGAACGGCAAAAAGCTCTATCTGCGCATTTTCGAGTTCAATTACTACTGGCGCATGATGAAGGACCGGGATAAAAATCCGATGCCGGCAAATGCCTGGGGACCAAACTACCAGGGCCGGCTCGAAGAGGCTCTGCTGACGATGAAATTCGCGAATGTCAACACCCTGCGTCCGCACAGCGGACATAATGACGTGGATGAGACTCTGCTCAACCTCTGCGATGAACTCGGGTTCATTATTAATTTCGACTGGCACGGCTCCGAAGCGCAACGGGTAGTACCCAAAACGGCAGCCGACGGGATGAGTTCCGGAACCGGCGGCGGACAGGATTACCGCGTTCCTATGATGGAAAAGAATCTCCCTGCATTCAAGGCGGCAATTACCGCCTGGCACGATCATCCTTCGCTCTGTCTGATCAGCTTCGGCAACGAGCTCTATGATCATCTGCTCAGTTCCGGCAGCTATGACGGCATCATTGAAAAATACAAGGCGGCGCTGCACGAGGTTGACCTCCAGCAGCGTCCGACCAGCGGTTCGGCCGGGCGTCCGACCTACAAGTACAATGCCAAAGTCGATTTTGTCGATGACCACCAGTATATCGGCGTCTATTACGGTTCTTATATGAGTGTGATACCTTACATCAGGAACACTCCGGCGGCGATCAAAGATAAATTCGGAATGAATCTGCCTTTTATCAATACCGAAACCGGCTATGTGGCCGATGACCGCATCCATCCAGGTAACTACCGGATATTCAATCCTGAACTTTCAAAAGATATATTTGATAAGGATTTGTACATCAAAACGATTACCGGCAAGACTCCGGAACAGGCCTGGGCGCGTCTTGGACTGAACAGCGGCGGCGTCCGTTATTATTACACTGATCTGCCGGAATTTAAGAAACGCAAAGGCATCCTTCACGTCAAGCGCTATCTGGAAATGTTCCGGATGAACCGGAAATACAATGACGGAGTTTCGTTGAATATTGACCCTGCCAGCATGGCGGCGCTTGCCGATCCCGATAACTGGTATGGCGTTGCAACGAATCCGTGGCCGAAACCAGGCAAACTGGCGCTTATCGATCCCATTTTCGCGTTCCGTCAGGCATTCTATCCGGTCCAGGCATTTGCCGATATCGCCAATTATCATCTCTTCAGCGGTGCTTCGACCAAAGCACCGGTCATGATTGTCAATGACTCGCTGTCGGATATGGTTATCGATCTAATCATCCAGTTCCGGAGTCCGGACGGCTCAGTAACATCCATGCTGGAGAAGAAAGATATCTCAATTCCGCAAGGCGGCGATCTGAATGTTCCATTCGAGCTTACGGTTCCGAAAAATTGTCCTTCAGGCAAGTCCGCCATGGAAATGTATATTCTCGCCGGCGGCAAAAAAATTGCCGAGAACACTTATGACATTTACACCGTGGCCTCCGGCGACCGGATTACACAATTCCCTGCCATTAAACTGGCACTTTATGACACCGCCGGCGACACCTTTGCCGGATTCGGAGCCAAGACCAGCGAGAAAATCCTGAAATCGTTGAAAATACCTTTTACTCAAATTAAAGATTTCAAAGACCTTACCCAGTACCAGGTACTGGTGATCGGGGCCAATTCCATTGATGAAACGCTGTCTAAAAGCGGAACCGAGATCGCCCAATGGATCGCCGGAGGCGGTCGTTTGCTGATGTTCGAACAATGCGTTACCGGAAGCATCCCATGGTCCAGCGGCGACCGCATTTACCGGATGGGCGACGGTTCATTTGTGGAACACTATTTTAAGAAACATCCGGCGTTTTCCGGTATTGAAAATGAGATGGCCTGGGAATCGCCGTCCGGCAGCAACCGGCAGTTATTCGAAACTTGTCTGGAACTCAACGATTCATTTATCAGCGTCGCCGCCGTATCACATTACAATGACCCGGGATGTCCCAAGGCGATTATTACCGACCGCAAAATGGGCAAAGGCGAATACATGGTTTCGATGATAAAAGCTACTGACCGCTTCGGCAAGGATGCCACCCTGACCCGGTATGTAGAAAATCTATTGGCCTATATCATGTCCGATTCTATCTCTAAATATGCTATGCCAGGCAAAGATATCGGCCCCGGCACGGCCAAAGTCATCTGCCTGAGCAGGGATGACGCTTTCTATGTTGATATCAGCAGGGCCGTCAACCGCGGCTTCAAAGACGACGGTTCCGGCAGCGGCTGGACCGGCTTTGGCGCGGATGCCGACCTGCGTAATATCAAACCGGGAATGGACGGCATTAGCGGTCTGGTTCCGTTCCGGATCATCGATCCCGCTCAAAACGGCGGCAAGTCCTGCATCGTCCTTGCCGGCCCGAAGCGTGAATCTTTCCCGAAAACATCTCCGGAAATTCCGATCGGACGCAAGTGCAGGAGCCTTTTCTTCCTTCATACCGCCATGTATGTCAAGGGTGCGCCGGGCGACAGTATTCTCGATTACGAAATCACCTATAGCGACGGGTCGAAGATTATCGCTCCGATGCGTTGCAAATCTGAAATCGGCGACTGGTGGGCGGAGAAAGACTATGATAATGCCAGAGTGGTTTATCGTGATGGTGATAAATGTGCCTTTGTCGCCGAATGGGTAAATCCAACTCCGGGCAAAGTCATTGCCTCGGTGAAGGCCATTTCCAAAGGTAACGCAATTCCGATCGTTCTGGCCATCTCCGCCAACAGTAATGACCGGCAGTCAAGGAGCGACCGCACAGAACTCAATGACAACCGGAAATAGACTAATAAATAATGAATAATCAATCAGAATACAAAGCAAAGAAAGAGGAAATTAAATGAAAAAAATGATCTGCCGCGTTATCTGTGCAATGGCGCTGTTAATCATGTTCGCCGCCGGCGCATCTTCTGAGGAAATCTCATTCAAAAATGCTTTTGCCCTGGCCGGCTCGCCTGGAAAGTGGACTGGCGGCTGGTTTACTTTTGAAACTGGAAGAAACGGCAAATGCGCAGCGATTACTAACGACAAGGAGAATACTAATAATGTGTTATCCATTGCCCTGCCGCCCGATGCCGTTTCCGGGAAAAAAGTATTGGTATCGGCGCTGGTAAAGGCGGAAAATATTTCCGACAAACCTAATCCCTGGAACGGTCCCAAACTCATGCTGGTGATAACGCCGGCCGATGGTAATGTGAAATATCCGGCGGTGGACCTCCTGAATGGAACTTATGATTGGAAGCGCGTATATTTTGTGACTGTAATACCGGAAAAGGTGAAATCGGTCTCATTATGCATCGGGCTGGAGATGGTGAGGGGCAAGGTCTGGTATGATGAAATCGCCGTTGAACCGTATGATGAGAACAACGTGAAACAGTTCAAAACCGAAACTGTCGCTGTCAAGTTGAAGAAAGAAGACTGGAACGGCAGCATTACGGTTGACGCTGCGGCGGAACTGGGCGCAGTTAACCAGCTTATTTTCGGCAATAATATCCTTGGCGTCAGCACAAAGAGCGGCCCGTGGCCGGCCTCCTGGGGTGTCAACGGCGGCGGGGTATGGGACCCGCAGACCCGCCGTCCGCGCACGGATGCGCTCGAATACTCGAAAGCAATGGGTATAAGAATTCTGCGGTATCCGGGCGGCGAGATGGTGCATTCTTTTCGCTGGCAGGATGCGGTAGGTCCCGTTGAGAAACGCCCGGACTATCAGTTCGGCATTGACGAACTGGTCACGTATTGCCGGACGATAAACGCCGAAGTACTCATGAACGTAAGCGAAGTTAAATGCTCTCCGGAAGAAGCTGCCAATCTGGTCGAATACTGCAACGCGCCAGCCGACGGTAAACATCCGTGGGCGGATAAACGCGCGCTGTGGGGGCACAAGGAACCTTATGGCATCAAGTATTTCGAGCTTGGCAACGAAACTTATTCTTTGAAAAAAGAATTCACCGCCGAATCTTATGCCCGCTGGGCTGTTGACTGCGCCAGGCGCATGCATGCGGTTGACCCTTCAATTAAAATATCGGCGCTGCTCGACGGCAGTGATGCGTGGAGCAAGCCAGTACTTTCAATTACGAAAGATGACGTTGATTTCGTCGTCGATCATCACTATCCCATCGGATTCTGGGAAGAAGGATCATCCTTGGCGGAACAGACGGATCTGGTTGTACGCGCATGTCTTGCCGCTTCAGATTATTACGAAAAACGCTTCCTGGCAAAGCGCCGGGCATTCATCAGGGAAGTCACCGGACGCGATATCCCGCTCGAGATCACAGAATACAATGTCGGCTGTGCCCAGAACAAGCCTTTACCCTACCGCTTTTCATTCGCGGCCGCACTCTTCTGCGGTGATTACATCCGTGTGATGCTCAAGCCGGAAAATAACGTAAAATGCGCGAACTACTGGCTGTTCATCAATGAATATTGGGGAATGTTAAGGAGCACTGCATCGCAGTCCGACCTTATCGCAGGCAAACCTTCAGCATGGAAAAGAATGCCGGCATTCTATGTTTTCCAGCTTTGGAATCAGCATTTCGGCAATACGTTAGTCGCCTCAACGGCTGACGCTCCGTTGGTATCGTTTGAGGGAGGAACGGATATTCCGGCCATGAAGCATCCGTCGCTTTCAACTTGTGCAAGTCTTTCCGCCGACAAGCGCAAACTTTATCTAATTGTTTTCAACAAACATTCGCTCAATGACATTACGACCACAATCAGAATCAACGGAGTAGTTCCCGCGGCTGTAAAGGTATGGAAAGTGGACGGGGAACTTACCGCGAACAACCTGAAGGAGGAACTGGTGAAAGAAGTAGTCTCCGGCGCTCCGGTTGCGCTTAGCGGCCCTGGTTTCACACATAAATTCACCGCCCATTCAATGAGCGCTTTCGAGATCGAGCTGAAGTAAATAACAGTGTAAAATAACTTTGACCAGACAAAACAACGATGAACCATTGTCGAAGAACAGGAATCCAGTCTATGAAAAGCAAAAATTTCGTCCCCTCGCCTAAATGTGTCTGGGGAGCAGGCAAAATTGAGAACTGTTTCAGAAAAAAGTTCATTATTGAGAAGGCAGTTAAAAAAGCAGTATTAAGAATATTCTGCGACACCGGCTACGAACTGTTTTTAAACGGACGTTTTGTCGCCTGTGTTGACGAATGGAGCAACATGCGCGACTATGACGTGACCCCGTTTATGGTCAAGGGTGAAAATATCGCGGCGGTCAGAGCCTTAAATCACGCCGGACACCGGGGGCTTGCGGTGGAACTAAGCATTTCAATGAAAGGCGGCAATACCCTGAGCGTTGTGTCAAATTCCGGCTGGAGGACCATACCAGAAGAGCGCTGGGGCTGGAGAGAGGCTGATTTCAACGACGACTCATGGCGGAATGCCATTGAAATCCCGAACGCCACCATCGGTGCCGAACAGTGGAAAAGCCGCCCCGGCAATGACCCGTCGAAAATAATTCCGTATCTGACATGCAGCCAGTTTTTCCCGGGACAGATTCCCAAATGCGCTCCCGGCACTCCGTTTTACAGCCTGAAAAGGAAAGACTATTCAGCGCCGTCCGGGGTGCTGGAAATCACCGGGCCGGAATATCAGACTAATTTAGACGCTTTTCCGAAAAGCGTTTTGCGCCCTGTTAAAATTGCTGAGATATTTGACGGGAACGGTTCTATCAGCGGAGCGAAGTCACTGCCGGGCGCAGGTAAAAACAAATCTGCGAAAATCAGTGCAAAAGAGCTTGCCGGAGGTCCGCATATTATCATAGATTTCGGCGGGGAAATTGCGGGATATCTCCGGATGCGAATATCGTCGGAAGGTTTTTCACACGCCAGGCTCCATTACGGCGAGACTCTCGCCGAGTGCTTGAACTTACCTCCGCGGACAGCGCTGCTGACTAAAATGATTACCGAAGACTATGAAATTGCACCCGGAACCCGCGAGATGGAAAGCATCGTCCGGCAGGGCTTCAGGTTTGTGAAGATTGAGTTTTCAGCATGTGAGTGCGAAGTCGAGCTTTCAGATGTTTCCGTCAAAACATCATCATATCCCGTAAACTATCTGGGCTGGTTTTCCTGCTCCGACAGCAGCCTGAATGAGATTTGGCAGGCAGGCCGGAAAACATTACATCTGTGCATGCAGGAATATTACCTTGACGGAATAAAGCGCGACCGTTTTATGTGGGTCGGCGATACCCGCCTTGAGGCGCTTATAAACTACTATTTGTTTGGCGACGCGGAACTCTTTAAGTACTGTTGGCGGGGAGCCGCCGCATCGCAGTATAATGATGGCGGAATACCGTCCGCCTTCGGGGAAGGCATGTCAATTCTCTGGGATTATGTCGCATGGTGGATAATCGCGCTGCAGGATTATTATCTGCACACCGGAGACAAGAAATTCATCAGGGAAATGAGCTGTCATACCGGTAAAGCCGCTGAATGGCTTATCTCCAGAAGCGATCCCGCGGACGGGCTTATCAGCATTCCTGACGAAAAAGGTCACGGCTGGTTTTACACGCTCAATGGCATGAGCGGAAAAGATACTGAGTTTAACGGCTTTTTTAAGCGTGCAATGCTGGCGGCGGCGGAAATGGCCGAGATCACTGGGGAAAAATCTCTGCGGAAGAAATACAGACAACAGGCGGCCCGAACGGAACTCTCACTCTCAAAATTTCCGAAGCCGGTTTATGATGTCAATACCATCACCAACAGTCTTGCATCGTTTGACCTGATTGAAGAGATGTTCCGCGAAGGCAGGACAGAGGCGACTATTGAGTTTATCAAAGCCCGCTGGATGCCGATGCTGGATTGCGGCGGCACCAGTTTCTTTGAATGCCTGCCGGTAAAAGAGATAAACAATTTTTGCGAAAAGAAAAAATGGAATAAATACATGTGGGGAAGTCATTGTCACGGCTGGACGGCCGGGCCAGCGCTTTCGCTTCAGGCTGAAGTAGCAGGAATTAAGCCGGTTACTCCCGGCTTTGCTATTTTTGAAGTGAGGCCGCGGCTTGGCGGACTGGAATTTGTCAAAGCAGTAGTACCTTCACCGCACGGCCTGATCGCCGTGTCCATGTGCGCCCAAAACGG
>CAIJKT010000654.1 GCA_903821255.1 uncultured Lentisphaeria bacterium
AATTTTGATAATTTCAGCTAAAGATATTTTACGGCTTAAAGTTATAATATATTTTAAACCAGGCTTATTACAAGGAGAACGAAATGAACAGTAAAGCCATAGTTATCACTGAACCGTTGCAAGCCAGACTGCTGGACAGCCCGCAACAGCCTCCGGCCGCGAATCATCTTCAAATCAAAACGCTCTATTCTCTGGTCAGCCCGGGAACCGAACTGGCAATTTATCAGGGACTGGAAAGCTGGGCGCCGCTGCCGTTTAATCTTGGCTACGCGGGCGTCGGACGGATAACCGCACTGGGGGCAGGCGTAACCGGCTATGAAATTGGCGAGACTGTTCTGGCATACACCCCGCACCGCGAATTGTCTTCGGTAGATTTAACTTCAGACTACAATGTTACAGTTAAACTGCCGGCATCCGGCAATCTGCCTGAACTGCTGTTTATCCGGCTGGCGGCGGTAGCCATCACCGCGCTTCGGGTTTCCCCGCCGGAACTTGGCGATATCGTCGCAGTGTACGGCATGGGCGCGATCGGCAATCTGGCGGCGCAGCTCTGCCAACTGGCCGGAGCAAGGGTCATCGGCATTGATCTGGCGGAACACCGGCTGGAACAGGCCCGTGCCTGCGGGATTACCGAAACCATCAACCCGGCCAAAGGCGACGTGCTGGAACAACTGCTGGCGCTGACCGGCGGGGTTAAAGCAAATATTATTGTCGAGGCTACCGGCGTACCGGCGGTGGCGGCACAGGCCCCCAGACTCGGCGGACCGCGCAGCGAACTGGTGCTGCTCGGGTCGCCGCGCGGCGAATATCAGTGCGATCTGACAAAATTCCTGAACTATTCTCATTTATGGGATCATGGTTGTGTAACGGTGAAAGGCGCGCTGGAATGGCGTTACCCGACCCGTCCGGAACGCGGCAGCAAGCACAGCCTGACCAGAAACTGCAATATTTTGAAAGATCTGATTCAATCCGGCAAACTCAAAGTCAGACCGTTACTGACCCATCTGGTGAATCCGGCGGAATGTCAGGACGTATATCAAGGCCTGATGTACCGCAAGGAGGAATATACTACCGTAATTTTCGACTGGACAAAAATTCAATAAAGGAAAATAATTATGTCTACAGGCAAAGAAATAGTCTCGCGTCTGGCTATCCAAAGCTGGTGTTTCCGGGAGTTCAAACAAGCTCCCCGGCTGATCGCCGCCTTGCGCGAATGCGGCGTGAATCATCTGGAACTCTGCGGCGTGCATATCGATATGAACGATCCGGCGCCGACACTGGATGCCTACCGTGCCGCCGGAATCACGATTTCCGCATTCGGGGTACATGGTTTCGGCTCAGATGAAGCGCAGGCCCGCCCGGCATTTGAGATCGCCAGGCTTGCCGGATTTCAGACGCTGTCCGCTGATTTCAAGGATGACGCCGGACTGGCTGTCGCCGAAAAACTGGCCGCAGAGTACGGCAGAAAACTGGCGCTGCATCACCACGGCAGGCATCACCGGCTGGGTGCGCCCTGGGCCATCGAAGAATTACTGGCGAAAAGCAGTGACCGCGTCGGGTTGTGCCTCGATACCGCCTGGATGCTTGACAGCGGCTTTGACCCGGTGGAAATCGCCCGCAAGTACCAGAAACGGCTTTACGGCCTGCATATAAAGGATTTTATCTTCGACCGCGCCGGAAACCCCGAAGACGTGGTGGTCGGCACCGGGAATCTGAAGCTGAAGGAATTGGCGGATTTCCTCAAGTCAATTAACTTCGATGGTTATGTCACCCTGGAATATGAAGGTGATGCGAGTAATCCGGTTCCCGCGCTGAAACAATGCGTTGAAAAAATCCGCGCCGCTTTCGCTGACTGATTAGAGTTCTAGTCAAAAAAAATAATGCCGGACATGTTCATTTCTGAACATTGTCCGGCAGTTTTTTTATCGCATATTACTTCCAGCAGCCGGCATCCAGATCCGGGTCCTGAAAAAGTTCTTTCAGTTTCTTCTTTTCGACAATCCCGCCGGTTTCATCGGCTTCAGGCGGCGGCAGTTCCCATTTTGGTCCGGGAAACACCGGCGTCTTGAATGAATGCTGCTCGATGTTTTTGGCTTTTTCCTGGAATTCCATGCAGGCACGGATGCAGCCTTTGGCTCCGCAAACCGCAAAATAACCGACATGATTCATTATCTGCTTGTAAAATGGATTCAAATCATTGCTTGGAAATTCCGGGTTCTGACGGTACCAGTTGGCTTGCGCCATGGTGTAAGTTATTCTATACGCCAGTTCCTCCGACATCTCCGTTTGGGTTACGTCAAGGTTGAATCCCGGGAAATAACGTTTGAGGAATGGCGATGCTTTGTAGTTGATGCCGTGATGTGTGGCGGTGCAGCGGCCCATGTGAACGTCGCCCCACTCGTATTCCTGACCGTCAATATGAATCTTGATGCTCGGCCGGTCTCCTTTCCGGGGAATCGCGCTGCCCGGACAATCCGGCACGCATTTCATGCAGTGTTTGCACAGAGTTTTGGGTTTGATCAGCGGATCTGGTTCCAGTACCGCGTCGGTCAGGATGGTTCCAAGCCGGACTCGCGGACCGTAAACGGGATGAATGAATACTTTGGACCAGCCGATCTCGCCCAGGCCGCAGGCGACCCCGGCAATGCGCACGTTGATGTTGACATCCGGAACCGGACGTCCGGGCGCTACCGGTTCAGGATTGTTCGGATACATTTCCGGGACTCCGGGAAATACCGGAACCGCTTCAAAACCGCAGTCCTCGATCATCCTGGCCAGTTCATAGGTGACCATCGGTCGGAACAGCGTATTCAGCCGGTTGTACGAATAATAGGTGTAATTGGACCAGTGGGTGCCTTCCGTAATGCCGCGGTAAGTGCTTCGCGGAATCGGCTGGACGATAGAGATTACGGACTTGCAATCCGGAAAGATATTCTTCGGATGCATGCGTTCAGGAGCTTCGGCAAAACGTTCGATGTTGGCGATGCCGACGATATCCACGCCGCCTCCGCCGGTACCGACCTTTTTCGCCAGATCCTTGATTATCTGTGATGTCAGTTGTGTACTCATGATTTTCGCTCCTGTATGTTACTTGGCGCGTCCGGGAACATCATTTTTCCAGACACTGCGCTTTCTGAATTCATTCTGGAATTTGTTGGACAATGCGCCCTTCTTCTCCAGGGCTACCAGGCATTCGCGGCCGCAGGATGATGCACAGCGGTCGACATGGTCAAACCGTCCCGGCAGTATCCAGGCGCCGTTCTGGCATTTCGTACATACTGCGGCGTCGTAATCGGCAACCCCGGATTCGCTGCCCGGAATTCCTTCCTTATGAGTGGTGCCGGAATATGCTTTCAGCGGACATGCATCAATACAGGCACGACAGTCTTTGCAAATGGAGTTAGCGGGCAATACCGGGTCAGCTTCCAGTTCTTCGTCGGTCAGGAGTGTGGCAAAACGCTGACGGTGGCCGAATTCCGGGGTCAGGAAGAACCCGCCCAGACCGACTTCGCCGAGACCGGCCGCATGGGCTGATAATTGCCATTTAAGATAAACATTAGGCGCGGGTTTGCCGGGAGTCACCGGCACGGCCTGGGTGCTGCCGTCGTGGTCATAGGAAAACAGCGGCACGGCTTCAAAACCCTGCGCTTCGATCCAGCAGGTCAGATCATAAGTGGTTTTGGCCAGAAAGTTATCTTCAAGATAACGGAAACCGAACGCGCCATAGGTGCCGTCAAAGTTAGTGCCTTCTTCGATTCCGCGCAGCGAGCCGCGCAGAATACGCCGGCCGATTACAATCACGGATTTGGCCTGCGGGAAAATCGACAGCGGGTTTTGTTCTTTCGGCAGATACGCCAGACGTTCTATCGGCGCAATTCCGACCAGATCGGCGCC
>CAIJKT010000655.1 GCA_903821255.1 uncultured Lentisphaeria bacterium
CATGGATAACATGGTACAAATGACATAAATATTATCAGTAATACCGTATTTTTAAAACTTGATTCCGGCAATGATTAATACATTGTGATTTTTCCAATGCTCAGACCGTTTTTGCTTAAGAATGCGGTATTTTGTTAAAATGAAGATACCGCGTCAGTCAGGAAAACTATAGAAAGAGGAATATTAAATGTTACGTTCATTTTTTCTATGTATGATGATGATAATGTCTTTGACGGTTTTGTCACAGTCTGCGGATGAGGTAAAAAAATACAAACTGGATCAGGCTGGTTTTATCCGAGACTGGCTGATTGGCGGAGCCTATCCCGATTATCAGCTTGACGGCAAACAGCAGGGTTACGAGGATGATTTTCTCCAGAAGCTCGGCGGCGAAGCACAGGCGGAGCCGTATCCCGGACTTATGGATCAGGCCGAATTCAAGGCCGACAAGGCGAAGTTGATCGCCGGCATCGGCTCCACCAACGAATGGGGATATACGGAAACCAGAACCCTTCCCGTCGTCTGGCGGAATGTGCATTGGAGGCAGGCCAAACCGGAAATAGTTCTGGACAAAATGTTCCTTCCGGTCGATGATTACATCGTTGCTTATGCTTTCTGTTACATTAATTCCCCGGCGGCGAGGAAGATTAAAGTCCGTATCGGCAGCGACGACGATCACAAGGTCTGGCTCAATGGCAAGCTGCTCGGCGGCGCCAATAAATCTCAGGCGGTTATTCCTGATAATTTTATCTATGAAGCGGAATTGCAGCGCGGCTTGAACCGGCTGCTGTTGAAAGTCGTTGACCGCACTTTAGGTTACGGCTTCTGTCTGGCGTTGAGTGACACGGCAAACCTGCCGCTGCGCGATGTGACGGTCATGACAGACGATCCAAGGCGTGAGCTGCAAGCGGGGATTCCCGGATTGAAACAGGCGGATTGCTGGGATAACGGTTATTATGCCGGATTTGATTTCGGCTCGAAGAATGTGTTTGCCGGTAAAAATGAGTTGCATATTCAGGCCGGCGCGCCGCACTCCGGGAAATATGAGTTCCTGTTTGTTGTCGAAAATAACGGCAGGCCGGTTGTTTCCGAAAAGAAGAGTGCGGAATTGAAAGAACGGCAGGTATTGAACTGGTCGCTTCCGTTGACACTGCCGTCCGGAATCTGCACGCTGACGCTGAAAATTTCCGGTACAAATGAAGCGGTGTTGTCGAAGCCGCTGGAAGTGTTCGAGCAGGCGGCAGTCATGAAAGAGTCTGAGGCAATTAAGGGGCATTTGGAGACATTGTCATCAAAAATGACTGCCGCGCGGAATGAACTGGAAGAGCTAAAAGCCCAAAACAAGCAATTGCAGCAGCAGCGGCGGGAACGGCTTTATGAAGAAATTGAAGACGCTTATGCCGACAACCGGAAAAAACTTCATTCCAGCCCGGCGGCGCTGGATGAGGCGGCCAAGCCGGCAGCGACGGCGCGCAGCCGGATTTGCCTGAACGGCGATGTCTGGCAGATGGCTGACGGCAAAAACGCCAAGGGGTATAATCCTCCCGCCGCCGACAAGTGGCTTCCCGCGAATTTACCGATGGCATGTGATGGCAAATCCTGTCGGCGCATGTGGTTGAGTCGCAATATTGATCTTGGCGCTGACACTGCGGGAAAAGCATGGAATTTCGTCTGCGAGAGCTTTGACGGGAGGCTGACCGTCTACCTTAACGGACTGTATTGCGGGGAATACACCGGCAATATCGGAATTGTCAATATCCCGCTCCGGAATGTAAATCCAGGCGGCAATAGGATTGATCTATTTGTTGAAGCTCCGGGTTCCAGCAACGATATTCCACAACTTTCCGGCTTCAACAATTATCTTTATGCTCCATGGGGGGTGCGCGGAGATTTATATCTCGCGGGTAACGCCCCGGTGCATGTGGCGGATGTCGAAGTTAAAACCAGTTGGCGCAATGCGGCGCTGAAAGTAATATCCGAACTTGAAAATTGCTCTAAAGCGCCCGTCACGGTAAGACTTGATCAGTATTGCGTCCTGAACGGAAGAATCAAATACCGTTTGCCTGCGCAAGATGCTTTGCTTGCATCCGGCGGCAAAATTAAACTTGAAGGGCAAGGCATTTGGACAGAGGCGGAGCCATGGGGCATTGGCGGCAAATACGGCAACCCCGTTTTGTACGACCTGGTCAGTGACATATATGTCGGCGACAAGCTGACCGACCGTCAGGTAACCTCGTTTGGCTTTCGCGAATTCTGGATTGCCGGCACGGATTTCTATCTGAACGGCAAACGCATCATTCTTCAAGGCAACACTGGCGGCCTGGGTGGAAATAACATCAAGCAGAATGAAGTGTTTTTCCCGTTGCTCCGGATTGACGGCATCAATACTCTGCGAAATCACGATGCGGATTTCTGGTCGGTCAACTTACTGCGTTCCTGTGACAGCATGGGTATGCTGGCCTGCGTTCAAATGTATCCAACTCTAATTGAGAAAAAAACCTCCGCCGACTTTAAGAATTACCTTTCCTATGAAGATTGGCTGAAGCATCCGCTGCATTTACACAATCTGCGCAATTACGAACGCTGGGTGAAAATGTTGCGCAATCACCCGAGCGTGGTCATCGCTTCCACGGACAATGAGATATTCACTCAGGCGTGGGATACTCTGGCCCGCAAGGATTACAACATCCGCAACGACCGACTTGGAGCATTCTACGAAAAATATGTCAAGTCGCTGGAGCCGTCACTGATAATGACCCGCGACGGCGATGAAGGCACCTGGGGGCATGAGGGCAAGTGGCAGGAAGATCCGCCCTGCGATACCGCCAACTACCACTATCCCGATTTTGACTTGAATGACTGGGTGCTGAACTGGCAGAGCGTTTACGACTTCCGTCCGGTTGTTTTCGGTGAAACGCTGTATACCTCCTATGGCGCATGGGACAAATGGATTGGCCCCATTCCATCCCAGGTGGCAAAAAAAGCGGCAACGGTGCGAACGGTAGCGTCGCTTTACCGCCGCCTGGGCATTCCCTGCCAGATTTACATGGGATTATCCCACGACGGATTTGTCGTCCATGACAATACCGGCAACGGCAATCCGTGGAAAATCACTGCCGATAAAATCGCCGAGGATATGGCAAGGATGCAGGATAAGAGGTTCTTAACTGCAACAACAGGCTACCCATTAACCAATATCCCCAGATTCCCAAACTGGCCAAGCCAGTCCGGTTCAGGCATTAAAAAAAATTTAGATTCTATCATTTTACAATATGGTATTGGTGCGATTAACTGGTTCGATCCCGATGCCCCCAGCCATGTCCGCAACGCGGTCAATGACGCCTACCGCGACAGCCTGATTCCGCAGCCGCCGGTGGCTGCGTCAACGGAAGGAGAATGTATTATTGAACTCGGAGCCTCCGGCGGCGGCAAAGTCGTAACAGCCGTCCCGGTTGACGGAGTTAACCCGGCTTGCGCCGTAACCGCAGATAAAGCCGGAACGGCCTGGTTTCAGTTGCCACAACCCGGCAAATACCGGTTTGAATGCAACGGCGCCGAGGCGGTTATTGATGTGCCGGGCAGAGCTGAATATGCCGCAAAACCAGGGTTTAAATCCATTCTTCGCTATAATTTGAATACCAAATAAGGAAGCATCAAGCATGAAGAAAGTAAATATTTGTATTTTATTGCTGGCCTGGGGTGTGAACATGCACGCCGATCCCGTTGCCGAAGGCCTGCTGCTGGATAATCAGAAACTCAAGCAGGCTCAGGCGGAGAAGCTCCGGGAAATGGCAAAATTACAGGATGAGACTAAACAGTTGAAACTGGAACGGGAAAATCAGGAAATGACCATTCTCCAGATGGAATCGGTATTGGCGAACATTAAAGATTCTGCCGTCCCGGCAATCAATCCGCCGGCGGCAAAAATAAAGACAGCAACAACGCTGCTGGCAATGAAGTTCCTGGACGCTTCTGAATTTAACGGCCGCCGCCTGAATCCTGAATGGGCGGTTGTCACTCCCGCGCCGGATGGCGTCAATGCTTTGAAAATTGAGGTGAACAATCTTGAAAAGCAAAAAAATACCTGCGTCGGCATCCTGCTGCCGCTGGAAAAGATTGCCGGTAAAAAACTTATCTGCTCGGTAATGGTCAAGGGAGAGAATATTTCTCCGGGCAAGGGAGCTGCCGACAGCAGCAAGTTCATGCTGATGATTTCTCAGGCAAACAAGACTGCATGGCCGCAAGCCTCAATCGGCGCTGGAACCTTCGGCTGGGGAGAAGTCAAATTTTCTCAGGAGATTCCGTCCGATGCCAGACAATGCGTGCTCCTGCTGGGACTTCAGGGAGTTACCGGAACCATATATTTTCGCGACTTGAACGTCGGAATCATGCAGGAGTAGTTTAATGTCTAATTTTCAGTTAGTGAATATGTGTGGAAAAATAAAAAATGAAAATATTTCAGAAAGAACCATTTTTAAACACTAAACTTTTACTAGATAAGGAGTGCAACTTGAATAAGGCAATTGAAATCGGTTCAAGGCTTGAATTGATGGTGGATGACTTTCTGATCGAGCGGATGAGCGGCATCCAACTGCATTTACAGACCCCGAGAGAGATGCCGCTCGCAGACAGTCCGCTTCTGGAAGCAGCCTACGCGACCGTCATAAAAGACAACGACCTTTATCGCGCCTACTACCGCCAGATGATTCCCGGCTATAACGGCCCTTCCGAAGATGGAAATGACGGTGAGATTACCTGTTATGCGGAAAGCCATGACGGCATTGAATGGCTGAAACCGGACCTCGGCATTTACGAGATCAACGGATCACATGCCAACAATGTCGTCCTCCACGAATCGCCCTTCTGTCATAATTTCTCCCCCTTCCTGGACGCGCGTCCGGACAAAGGGCGAGGAAAGCGTTTCAAAGCCATGGCTGGTTCGCACGAAAAAAAGGGCGGACTATATGCATTCGAATCCGAGGACGGGATTCACTGGACAAAGATGCAGGACAGGCCGGTAATCACTTCGGAGAAGTTCGCGTTTGATTCGCAAAATGTCGCGTTCTGGTCGGTGGCTGAAAATTGCTATGTGTGCTACTGCCGGACATGGCTGAGGACGCCGAGAACGCCGATTGGCGACCTTCGCAGCATCAGCAGGAGGACATCCGCAGACTTCCTGAACTGGAGCGAACCGGTGGAAACCAATCCCAACCTGCCCGGCGAAGATATTTACACAAGTCAAACACACCCCTATTTCCGTGCGCCGCACATCTATATTGCCCTGCCAACCAGGTATATGGCCGGCCGGGTTGGCGAACAAAACACACACGCAATGCTCGGCTCCACAGATATTCTGCTAATGACGTCAAGGGCCGGCTCGACTACTTATGCCCGTCCTTTCAAGGAGGCCTTCATTCGTCCCGGGCTTGACCCTGCCCGCTGGAAAAACCGGGCGAACTATGCGGCACTCAACGTTGTTCCAACGAGCCCGTCAGAAATGACCATATACCACTCGAAAAGCGGCCATCGCCACGTTTTGCGGACAGATGGATTCGTGTCCGCCCGGGCCGGATTCACAAAAGGCGAACTGCTTACCAAGGTGCTGACTTTTTCCGGAAAGGAGTTGATACTCAATTACAGTACATCTGCAGCGGGAGGCATGCGTATTGAGATTCAGGACGCAAACGGTGCGCCGTTTTCCGGATTCCGTCTGGACGACTGCCATGAAATCATCGGAGATGAAATCGAACGGCGCGTAGATTGGAAGCAGAAACCAGATCCCGGAGCATTGCAAGGCAAGCCCGTACGCCTCCGCTTCGTGATGGCTGAGTGCGACTTATATTCGTTTAGGTTTGTATGACATGTGAATCCGCGCAAAAGGAGAATTTTATATGGATATCCATAAGATGCAGCTCATGGCGATAGAGAAAGTATTCGCTGATGGAAATCATAACGCATTTACCGGATTGGGGATCATCAACGGGTTGTATGTGCTGGCGTTCAGGAAAGCGCCAGGCCATGTGAGTTCAAGCTCCGCGATTGTTTTTATGGAAAGCATGGATGCAATGCATTGGAGTGAGCAAAGGCGTATATCACTGCCGGAAAATGACGGGCTGAGTTTTGATTTGCGGGATTCATATTTTATCTCCGAACCAGAACGCCTGTTGTATTATGGATTTGCAACACCAGTAAAGGATGGCCGGAGATTGCCTCCTGATACGATCTTGATGGTAACATCTGATGGGCGGACCTGGACTAATCCGTCCGTTATTCTGACAGGAGCTGTCCTGTGGCATCCAGTATATGCGTATGGTCGTTATTATTCCGCCGGCTATTATCATGACGGAGAAAAATATCGATGCGAACTTTTCTGCTCTCCGGATGGCATAAATTGGGAAAAAATTGCGAGTATTGCAGAAGGCAGCGAAACGGCAGTATGGCCGGCGGCAGACGGCAGCCTGGCTGCATTCCTCAGAACAGAGGAACCGCCATATCACCTTGAGATATACCGCAGCAAAGCTCCATTTACAGATTGGATTAAAACTCAAACCATTCCCAAAATCATTCAATGCCCTCACATCTTTACAGTAAACGAGCAAATATTTCTCGCCGGACGGGAACGGCCAGACTATAACAAAACTGCAAACCCGAAAAATCCGAGTTTTGCGTCGCATCGTACAAAGGTATGGGAAATTGATGACGCCAAACTAACCGAAGTCATTGAACTGCCAAGCCGCGGAGACAATGCCTATACAGGAACGGTAGTCAAACCGGAAGGCAGCGTATTGATGAGTTATTATTCCCAGCATGAATCCGCATTCGGGGCTAAATGGCATGAAAAAATGCCAGCAGATATATTCGTGGCGCATCTTAATATGGGTCAAATCAATGCATAGAGGTAATTAAAGTAGTCAGAATTCAGGAGGCAGAATAAAGCGGTATTACGGCATTACAGCTTAACGGTATTACAGTAAAACCGTGAAACCGTGAAACCGGAAAGCATGGTTTTCTCTGTGTTTTGCTAACTATCGGGTTAGTCCCGCGACTGCGGGATGTCTTTGTGGTTGAGTTTCAAAGGAGAATAAATCCGTATTTTAGTTCGAATTTCATTCTGGATTCTAGATTCAAAATTCTGAATTCATGCAAAA